>NZ_JBMOWC010000008.1:0-260148 GCF_049310765.1 Bacillus sp. PSXD-155
ATTTTATATTTATTATTTGCTGCTATGAATATATCACTTTGGTTATTGCTTATGATTTTTGATTGGAGTATGTGGATGGTAGTAGGGCATTATTTGTTTGGAGTGTTATGTATTTTATTTGGTTTACTGTTTATTTTCTATGTTTGTTTGATGAGTATTCTTTTTATGATTTATATAGTCAGTTTTCTTATAAGATGCTAGGTACTATGTTAATTCAAATAATTATAAGTTTTTTATTAACTTTAGTCTTTGAATTTTTAACGTTTTATATATCAATAACTATCGCCTTTTTATTGATATTTATGTATCTGTTTTTGTCTATTTTCTTCCATAGTACTTATCTTTTAGGTTCTTTTGTTATGCCAAATCGTTGGTATTTTGTTGATCATAGTTCAATTCAATTGACTTTAGGTTATTATCAATCTATTCAATGTAATGATTTAGTTTTAATAGGAGTAGTAATTGTTGTTGTAATGATTTTATTAGGTAGTTTTTGTTTTAAAAAACTAGATGTGATAGGTGAATAATTTATGGATAATTATATTAAATGTGAATGTATGATGAAAAGATTAAAGGGAAATATTGTTTTAGATAATATTAGTTTGTCAGTAAAAAAAGGAGAGTTTTTAGTTTTGAAGGGTCATAATGGCTCTGGTAAAACGATGATTTTACGAGCTATATCAGGGTTAATGCGGTTGAATTCGGGAGTTGTTTATGTAGATAATGAAATAATTGGAAAACAAAAGCAATTTCCTGATTCTATGGGAATATTGATTGAATATCCAAGCTTTATTCCAGGATATACTGGTTTTCAGAATCTGAAATTTTTATCATCAATTAACAATAAAATTTCTGATGAGGAAATTTATAATATTATTCAAAGAGTTGGACTTGATAAAACAGATAAGAGAAAGTATAAAAGATACTCTTTAGGTATGAAACAACGTTTAGGGATAGCACAAGCCTTAATGGAACAACCAAAACTATTGTTATTAGACGAACCAACTAATGCTTTAGATAGTGATGGGATAAAGGATGTTTTGGATATTTTGAAAGTAGAAAAATCCAAGGGAACGACTATTATTGTAGCCAGTCATGATGTGCATGTTCTAGATAATGAAATAGTAGATCGTATTGTACATGTTAGTAATGGGAAGTTGGTAGATTAAGGGTGAAAAGAAAACGTGTATTAATAATAATTGGATTGTGTGTGTTGGTGCTATGTATATTTGCTAGTTTTTTTAGATTTAAAACATTAAATCAAAATAATGAATCTTATAAAGTACTGAAGGATAAGTTTTTATCTAATAGAACTTTTGAAGATGGACAAGGAGTTAAGTTTAATGCACTTATGCCTCTTGAACCTATAAAAACGTATGATGCGTATGAAGATCGTGAAGTAGAGACTTATATTTTACCTTTAGATATTACAAATACAACAAATCATGATATTGATTTGCTTAGTAATAAGTCTATTTCTAATACAATGTTTTATTCTAAAATAGGGGGATTTTATAATTTAATTCCTTATTCAATAGAGTTACCTGAAGAATATAAGTTTGATTCTGTAATACCTGCTGGTAAAACAGTACGAGGATATATAGGGACAAATTATTTTATAGGGGATGACCCTTATAAAAATTATAAAAACTTTTCAAATGAATCAACTAAAGTGAAATTCATTTCTTTTGTAAAGGATCAGCAAGGGAAATATCATGAATTAGAAATACCAATAAATTAATAAAATTTATGATTGATACAGATGTATTTTAAGGGTGTTTTTTTGTGTTGTGGTAGAGTAAATCTTGCAACATAACAGTATCCCTTTTAAAGGGGGATATTTAATACAAAATGTGCAATAGAGGGATCGAGAAAAGACATGTTAGTTTGCTGGAACAAATGAAATAAAAACTTTTTTTGAATATAAGGCCTGACATTCGGCCGATTGTTGTCATAGTTATAAGACAAGTGTTACAATTATCATTAGGTATATACATTTTAGTTTTTTTAATTAGGAGAAAAATTGGCATAACATACATTTGATTTTTACAACGACTGATTGTAATAGAGAAAAAGAAAAACAATCGGAAGTTTTATTTTAATAAAAGAGGAGCGTATTTCCTATGATCGGTATTTTAAAAAAGGTGTTTGATGTAAACCAACGCCAAATTAAACGTATGCAAAAGACAGTTGAGCAAATTGATGCATTAGAGTCATCTATTAAGCCACTAACTGATGAACAATTAAAAGGAAAGACGCTTGAATTTAAAGAACGTCTAACAAAAGGTGAAACAGTAGATGATCTACTACCTGAAGCTTTTGCAGTTGTTCGCGAAGCGGCAACTCGTGTTCTTGGAATGCGTCCATATGGCGTACAGTTAATGGGTGGTATTGCCTTACATGAAGGGAATATTTCTGAGATGAAAACGGGTGAAGGTAAAACGTTAACCTCTACATTACCTGTATATTTAAATGCTTTAACAGGAAAAGGTGTTCACGTTGTTACAGTCAATGAATACTTAGCACAACGTGATGCTAGCGAAATGGGACAACTTCATGAGTTCCTAGGCTTAACGGTAGGAATTAACTTAAACAGTATGTCACGTGAAGAGAAACAAGAGGCTTATGCTGCTGATATTACGTATAGCACAAATAATGAGCTTGGATTCGATTACTTACGTGACAACATGGTTTTATATAAAGAGCAGTGCGTTCAACGTCCACTTCACTTTGCTATTATCGATGAAGTCGATTCTATTTTAGTCGATGAAGCACGTACGCCGCTTATTATTTCGGGACAAGCTCAAAAATCAACAGAGCTATACATGTTTGCAAATGCATTCGTTCGTACGTTAGAAAATGAAAAAGAGTATTCATTTGATGTGAAAACGAAAAATGTAATGTTAACAGAAGATGGTATTACGAAAGCAGAGAAAGCTTTCCATATTGAAAACTTATTCGATTTAAAACATGTAGCACTTCTTCACCATATTAATCAGGCGCTTCGTGCACACGTTGTTATGCATCGTGATACAGATTATGTTGTACAAGAGGGCGAAATCGTAATTGTAGACCAATTCACTGGTCGTCTTATGAAAGGTCGTCGCTATAGCGAAGGTTTGCACCAAGCGATTGAAGCAAAAGAAGGTGTAGAAATTCAAAATGAAAGTATGACGCTTGCAACAATTACGTTCCAGAACTATTTCCGTATGTATGAAAAGTTATCTGGTATGACTGGTACAGCGAAAACGGAAGAAGAAGAATTCCGTAGTATTTACAATATGAATGTTATCGTAATTCCAACAAACAAACCGATTATTCGTGATGATCGTGCCGATTTAATCTTTAAATCAATGGAAGGTAAGTTCAATGCAGTTGTTGAGGATATTGTGAATCGTCATAAACAAGGGCAACCTATTCTTGTAGGTACAGTTGCAATTGAAACTTCAGAGCTTATTTCAAAAATGTTAACACGTAAAGGTGTACGTCATAACATTTTAAATGCGAAAAACCATGCGCGTGAAGCAGATATCATTGCAGAAGCTGGTATGAAAGGTGCTGTAACGATTGCAACGAATATGGCTGGTCGTGGTACAGATATTAAGCTTGGAGATGATGTGAAAATCTTCGGTCTAGCAGTTATCGGTACAGAACGTCATGAAAGCCGTCGTATTGATAATCAGTTACGTGGTCGTGCTGGTCGTCAAGGGGACCCTGGTGTGACGCAGTTCTACTTATCAATGGAAGATGAATTAATGCGCCGATTTGGTTCAGATAATATGAAAGCAATGATGGATCGTCTTGGTATGGATGATTCTCAGCCAATTGAAAGTAAAATGGTTTCTCGTGCGGTAGAGTCTGCACAAAAACGTGTTGAAGGAAATAACTATGATGCACGTAAGCAGTTATTACAATACGATGATGTACTTCGTCAGCAACGTGAAGTTATTTATAAGCAACGTCAAGAAGTAATGGAATCGGAAAACTTACGTGGCATTATTGAAGGTATGATGAAATCTACAGTAGAACGTGCTGTTGCGCTTCATACACAAGAGGAAATTGAAGAGGATTGGAACATCAAAGGTCTTGTTGACTACTTAAATACAAACCTTCTTCAAGAAGGAGACATAAAAGAAGAAGAATTACGTCGCCTTGCTCCTGAGGAAATGAGCGAACCGATTATCGCGAAATTAATAGAGCGTTATAATGACAAAGAAAAGCTTATGCCAGAAGAGCAAATGCGTGAGTTTGAGAAGGTTGTTGTATTCCGCGTTGTAGATACGAAATGGACAGAGCATATTGATGCGATGGATCACCTTCGTGAAGGTATTCATTTACGTGCTTACGGTCAAATTGATCCACTTCGTGAGTACCAAATGGAAGGATTCGCGATGTTCGAGTCAATGGTTGCTTCTATTGAAGAGGAAATTTCTCGTTACATTATGAAAGCTGAAATTGAACAAAACTTAGAACGTCAAGAAGTTGTTCAAGGTGAAGCTGTTCATCCATCTAGCGATGGCGAAGAAGCGAAGAAAAAGCCAGTTGTAAAAGGTGACCAAGTGGGCCGCAACGATTTATGTAAATGTGGTAGCGGTAAAAAATATAAAAACTGCTGTGGTATTGTTCAGTAATATAGGGCGGTAGCTTTGGCTGCTTTGCAAACTTTTATATCAAAAATGTATAATTAAGAAGAATTAAACTCTCTCCGTAATAAGTGGAGAGAGTTTCCCTTGTTTTCATACGAAAGTAACAGCAATTACATAGAGGTGAAGGAAATGGAATTAGTAGAAATTAGACAGGAATTAGAGAAAATGGCTAAGCGATTAGCGGCTTTTAGGGGGTCTCTTTGACCTCCCTACTAAGGAGAACCAAATTGCAGAATTAGAAGAAAAAATGATGGGCGCAGGATTTTGGGATGATCAACAAGGCGCACAAGTTGTAATTAATGAAGCGAATGCGTTAAAAGATATGGTTGGAAGTTTCCGTCAGTTAGATGAGACGTTCGAAAATTTAGAAGTAACGCATGAGCTTTTAAAAGAAGAATATGATGAAGATTTACATGAGGAATTAGAATCAGAAGTAAAAGGCTTAATTCAAGAAATGAATGAGTATGAGCTTCAGTTACTATTAAGTGATCCTTATGATAAAAATAATGCGATTTTAGAATTACATCCAGGTGCAGGTGGAACTGAGTCACAAGACTGGGGTTCTATGTTATTACGTATGTATACACGTTGGGCTGAAAAACGTGGATTTAAAGTAGAAACGGTTGACTATTTACCAGGTGATGAAGCTGGTATTAAGAGTGTAACTTTATTAATTAAAGGTCATAACGCTTACGGTTACTTAAAAGCAGAGAAAGGTGTACATCGTCTTGTACGTATTTCACCATTCGATTCTTCAGGTCGTCGTCATACATCGTTTGTATCTTGTGAAGTTGTACCAGAGTTCAATGATGAAGTTGAAATCGAAGTACGTACAGAAGATTTAAAAATTGATACGTACCGCGCAAGTGGAGCGGGTGGGCAGCACGTAAATACGACAGATTCAGCAGTTCGTATTACACATACACCGACAAATACAGTTGTAACGTGTCAGTCAGAGCGTTCACAAATTAAAAACCGTGAGCATGCGATGAAGATGTTAAAAGCGAAATTATATCAAAAGAAACTAGAAGAGCAACAGGCACAATTAGATGAAATCCGTGGGGAACAAAAAGAAATCGGATGGGGTAGCCAAATCCGTTCTTACGTATTCCACCCGTATTCTCTTGTAAAAGACCACCGTACAAATACGGAGGTTGGTAACGTACAAGCAGTTATGGATGGAGAGATTGATCCATTTATTGATGCTTACTTACGTTCTCGCATCTAATAAGCGAAAAAAAGCCAACAAAATTGTTGGCGCATGCTGAGGATATAGAGGATATAAGGCATTTGATTTTATTTTTATAGATGAAGTAAAGAGGAAGAGAAGTTGGAAACGACAACTTCTCTTTTTGATGGGATTATATGTAGATTACAATGCTGTATATTGTTTTGTAAAAAGTAGAGAATAGTAAAATAGAGCGGTAATAGGGTGAAGATTTATATAGAACTTTTCTAATTTTCCTTTTAAAAAGGATTCTTTATAGAAGTTTTTTAAGTTGTTCACAGAATTGAAACAACTTATGAAAGCTTTATTTTATCAAGGTTCTCACTGTATTTTTGAGGAATATGAAATACACCTTAGTTTTTCTATATAAAGATAATGCTTATAATGAAAATGAGTGTGTTAGGAATAAAAAGAATATCAACAATGGGGAGCGATAGAAGTGAAAAAGAAATTGTTGGCTATTGCGCTAGGGACATCGGTTGTTTTTACTTTAGGAGCATGCGGAAATAAAGAAGAGAGTAAGTCTTCGAAACAGTCTGCAAGCACAGACAGCGCAGAACAAATTTTCCAAAGAAGTTGTGCTGGATGTCACGCAACAGATTTATCAGGGGCAACTGGACCTGATTTAAGAAAAGTGGGCGGTAAGTACGACGCCGCAGATATCGAAGAGATTATTAAAAAAGGCCGCGGTTCAATGTCACCAGGACTTATTCAAGGTGAAGATGCGAAAAAAGTATCTGAATGGTTAGCAGAACATAAATAAAAAAGGTGAAATGGACGAGTTGATAATATATTCAACTCGTTTTCCTTTTTCTGGAATGTAACATAACTGTAACAAAAATGTATCCAAATTGGAAACCGTTTGATGTTACAATGGGTTTTGTAGAATTTTGCTGAAATATATTACATAGAGTAGTATTGCTTATGAAAAAGCGTAAGTAAACTGCCTTCAACAAGAAAGACCAGGCGAAAATAAAGGGTGTCTTTTATTTTCAGATGTACAGAAAAGTATTTCGAAAAAAATCATTAAGTATTGGGTGATAAATAATGATAAAAATGACGAATGTTTATAAGGAGTACCCGAATGGTATGAAAGCCATTGCTGGTCTCACAGTTAACATTAAACAAGGTGAGTTCGTATACGTAGTTGGACCGAGTGGAGCCGGAAAATCTACATTTATTAAAATGATGTATCGTGAAGAGAAACCATCTACAGGATCTATTAATGTAAATGGACTTACTATCGAAACATTGGCAGAAAGAGACGTTCCGTATTTTCGTCGTCAATTAGGCGTGATTTTCCAAGATTTTAAATTGCTACCTAAATTAACGGTATATGAGAATGTTGCATTTGCTTTAGAAGTAATTGAAGAAGAACCGGATGCAATTCGTGAGCGTGTAACAGAAGTTCTAGGTCTTGTAGGCCTTGAAGATCGTGCAGATGCACTTCCAAGTGAGCTTTCGGGCGGGGAGCAACAACGTGTGGCTATTGCAAGAGCAATTGTAAATAGACCAAAGGTTGTAATTGCCGATGAGCCAACAGGTAACTTAGATATTGAAACAGCTCTTGATATTATGAATATTTTTACTCGCATTAATGAGCGCGGCACAACGATCGTTATGGCGACGCATAATGCAGATATCGTAAATACAATCCGTCATCGTGTAATCGCGATTGAAGGCGGAAAAATTGTTCGAGATGAGATTGAGGGAGGATACGGATATGAAGGCTAAGACCCTTAGTCGACATTTGCGAGAAGGTGTAAAGAATCTATCACGTAACGGATGGATGACATTTGCTTCTGTTAGTGCAGTAACAGTTACATTATTACTTGTAGGTGTCTTTTTAACAGCGATTATGAATATGAACCATTTTGCGACGAAAGTAGAGCAAGATGTAGAGATTCGTGTACACATTGATCCAGCTGCAAAAGAAGCGGATCAAAAGAAATTAGAAGAAGATATGAGTAAGATTGCAAAAGTAGATTCTATTAAATATTCTTCTAAAGAAGAAGAGTTAAAACGTTTAATTAAAAGCTTAGGTGATAGTGGAAAAACGTTTGAGTTATTTGAACAAGATAACCCACTTAAAAACGTATTCGTTGTAAAAGCAAAAGAACCAACAGATACAGCGACAATCGCGAAGAAAGTTGAAAAAATGCAGTTTGTCAGTAATGTTCAGTACGGAAAAGGGCAAGTTGAACGATTATTTGATACTGTAAAAACTGGTCGTAACATTGGGATTGCGTTAATTGCTGGTCTTTTATTCACAGCGATGTTCTTAATCTCTAATACAATTAAAATTACAATTTATGCTCGTAGTACAGAAATTGAAATTATGAAACTTGTTGGTGCAACAAACTGGTTTATTCGTTGGCCATTCTTGCTAGAGGGATTATTCTTAGGAGTATTAGGATCAATTATTCCAATTGGCCTAATTCTAGTTACGTATAATTCGTTGCAAGGTGTGTTTAACGAAAAACTTGGCGGAACAATTTTCGAGCTTCTACCATACAGTCCTTTCGTATTCCAATTAGCTGGTTTACTAGTTTTAATCGGTGCTTTAATCGGTATGTGGGGAAGTGTAATGTCAATTCGTCGCTTCTTAAAAGTATAAAAAGTTGCAAACATAATTCGTACAAGCTTATCATATAGTAGAAATAGGTAAAGGCATCACACACTGTGTGATGCCTTTTGCTACACCACCTGTGTGTTTTGGAAAGGGGAATTCCGCATTGAAACGTAGAGTTGCAATTATTGGAATGGTTGTTGCATTTTTAATTGGTGCTGGCGGAATGTTTGCAGGCATGTCTGTATTTGGGGTTACCCCAGCAGAAGTAACGCAAACAATTTCGAGTGGGAATGCTAGCACTGCGCAAGGGAATTTGGCAAAAATTAATGAGGCGTATGCACTAATTGATTCACGTTATGTGGAAGACGTGAAAGATGAAAAGTTAGTTGAAGGTGCAATACAAGGTATGTTGTCTACGCTGAAGGACCCTTATTCCACGTATATGGATAAAGAAACAGCCAAACAGTTTAGTGAATCGCTTGATCCTGAATTAGAGGGGATTGGGGCTGAG
Organism: Bacillus sp. PSXD-155; assembly: GCF_049310765.1. NCBI lineage: Bacteria > Bacillati > Bacillota > Bacilli > Caryophanales > Bacillaceae > Bacillus > Bacillus sp. PSXD-155. Next base: position 8,958 of record NZ_JBMOWC010000008.1, read on the forward strand.
GTGAACAAGACGGACGATAAGCTTATTATCGTATCGCCAATTAAAGGTTCACCAGCAGAAAAGATAGGAATTAAACCGAATGACCAAATTTTATCTGTAGATGGAAACAGTGTGAAAGACTTATCACGTGAAGAAGCGGTATTAAAAATTCGTGGTAAAAAGGGAACGACTGTCGCAATTGAAATTAAACGTGCGGGAGTAACTGATCCGATTGTATTTAAAATTAAGCGTGAAAAGATTCCAATCTTTACAGTGTTTAGTTCTGTGAAGCAAGAGAGTGGAAAAGATATCGGTTATATGCAAATCACTTCTTTTGCTGAGAATACAGCGAAGGAATTTAAGGATCAGTTAAAAGAGTTAGAGAAGAAAAATATAAAAGGCTTAGTTATTGACGTGCGTGGTAATCCTGGTGGCTATTTAAATAGTGTAGAAGATATACTAGGGGAAATTATGACGAATAAAAAGCCAATGCTACAAGTAGAGCAGCGAAATGGTGAGAAGAAGAAATTCTCTACGGAACTGAAAGAGAGAAAACCATATCCAATTTCAGTATTAATTGATAATGGAAGTGCTTCTGCTTCAGAGATTTTAGCGGGTGCGCTGAAAGAAGGAGAAGGATACGATTTAATTGGTGAAAAAACATTTGGTAAAGGTACTGTCCAGCAAGCTGTTCCATTTAAAGACGGCAGCAACATTAAATTAACAATGTTTAAATGGTTAACACCGGATGGGAACTGGATTCATAAAAAAGGAATCGCACCAACAGTAGAAGTGAAGCAACCAAATTATTATCATGCGACACCAATTCAAATTGAAAAAACACTTTCATACAATTCAAATGATGTACAAGTAAAACATGCTCAAGAAATGCTTAAGAGCTTAGGGTATGTACCAGGTCGTGAAGATGGATACTTTAGTAAAGAGACAGAATCGGCGCTGAAAGCATTCCAAAATGCGAATGAGATGGAAGCGACAGGACAGCTTGATAAAAAGACAGCTGAAGCGATTCAAACTAAAATTATCGAAAAAATCCGTTCTGGAGAAAATGATTTACAATTACAGTCAGCATTAAAGTTAATGGCAAAATAAGAAGAAATACAGGCAGTTTGCTGCCTGTATTTTTTTGTGTTAAACAAACGTTTGTTTAGTTGTGATAATATAAAAAGAAAGAATGATATAAATGGTGGTGAATGAGTTCGTGGAGGCGTGGATTTTTGAAATAATGCGGGCAGTTGGACGTTTTTTCTTACACCCTGCTGTCTATATATTTGTAATAAGTAGTATCTTCGTTGGATACTTACGTATGTTAAGAGAACGAAAAGATTTTTCTTTTAAAGTTTATGATATTTGGTTTGAACTGCGAACCTCTCTATTTGCAGGGATTGGATACGGATTAGTAGTATCTATTATTACGATTGGGCTTGGACTTGTTGTTTCTAAAGCAAGCTTATGGGCTATTTTAATTTGGACATTACTATTTGGATTAACGGCTATGTATCGATATTTATCGGCAGCTTATACATTTAGCATTGCGATTGTATGTGTTCTATTATCTTCTAAGCTACCAGTTTCCTTCTTACAGCTTCGAGAAGGTGAAGAGAATACCATCGTATCCCTTGCTATTTTGCTAGGTGTTATGCTTATTGTAGAAGGCTTATTGATTTCTAAAAACGCGGTAGGATACTCTACACCGAAGATTAGGAAGGGGAAGCGTGGATTAAAGATTGGTTTACACGAATCAAAGCGTTTATGGATCGTTCCTATTTTTATTCTTGTACCGGGTGATGCGGTAACGCAGTTTATTTCATGGTGGCCTGTCGTTTCAATAGGTTCAAATACATATTCTCTATTCCTCGTTCCATTTTTAATTGGATTTATGAGAAAGATTAAAAGTTATGAGCCGACGGAAGCTTTATTATTTACAGGAAGACGTGTTTATGGATTAGCAGGACTTGTGCTCGTTTTAGGAATCGCAAGTTACTGGTGGCACGTACTTGCAATTATCGCGATGGGAGTCGCGATGCTTGGGCGTTTCACAATTTCGATGCAAGAGAAAATTGCCGATGAAACAAGACCAGCGTATTTTGCTGCACGCAATGATGGGCTCATTGTACTAGATACAATTCCAAATACAATTGGAGCAGAGCTGAAATTACTGCCTGGAGAAATTATTACGAAAGTAAATGGAGTCATTCCAAAAAGCGCCGAGGAATTTTATGATGCGCTTCAAACGAAGACGACAGGAGCATTTTGTAAATTAGAAGTATTAGATACAAATGGTGAGCTTCGTCTTGCACAAACTGCATTATATGCTGGTGGACATCACGAATTAGGTATTGTATTCGTTGAACAGGAGCATGAGTGGGATTCAGAAGCGATGTAATAGAAGGAATGGTATCACCTTGTGGTGGTACCTTTTTTTGTTTTTTTGGGGGAGGGTAGTTAGTAAATGAAATTTATATCGGCGATTTTGCAAATATATCAGCGTAACTCGAAATATATCGGCGATTATTCGAATATATCGACTTTCCGGCCAAAAACGACAGCTATCGCAAAGCTTATTTTCAGTTTCATGGACGGATAACTTGAATAATTATTTGATAATGGTTATCATTTAGGGAGTCTTTTTAATTTTGGAAAATGGAGGTAAGATATGCTGCGTAAATTTTTCTCGTACTATAAACCGTATAAAGGTTTATTTATACTCGACTTTTCTTGTGCGGTTGTCGCAGGATTATTAGAACTCGGCTTCCCGCTTATCGTAAATCAATTTATTGATAAGTTATTGCCAGGGCAAAACTGGACGCTTATTTTATGGGCTTGTTTCGGTTTACTCGCAGTTTATATGTTAAATGCAGGCTTACAATATGTCGTTACATATTGGGGACATATGCTTGGTGTTAATATTGAAACAGATATGAGGCAGAAATTATTTGATCATATTCAAAAGCTATCATTCAGATTTTTTGATAATAATAAAACAGGTCATTTAATTTCGCGCCTTACAAACGATTTAATGGAAATTGGGGAAATTGCTCACCATGGACCAGAAGATTTATTTATCGCCGTAATGACTTTAGTTGGGGCATTCTCATTTATGATGATGATCAACTGGAAGTTAGCGTTATTAACGTTCTTCGTCATTCCATTCCTATTATGGTTAGCACTTTACTTCAATAAAAAAATGACAGGTACATTTAGACGTTTATTCTCAGACGTTGCTGATTTCAATGCATGTATTGAGAACAACGTTGGTGGTATTCGCGTTGTACAAGCATTCGGAAATGAAAAGTTTGAGAAAGAGCAATTCGCTGTGAACAACGCTCGTTTCCGTACAACGAAATTAATGGCGTATAAAATTATGGCTTTAAATTCATCGATTAGTTATATGCTCATGCGTCTCGTAACGCTCTTCGTATTAATATGCGGTACATGGTTTGTTCTGCAAGGAGAATTAACATACGGTGGATTTATCGGATTCGTTCTATTAACGAATATTTTCTTCCGTCCAATTGAAAAAATTAACGCGGTAATCGAAAGCTATCCGAAAGGAATCGCTGGTTTTAAAAGGTATGTAGAGCTTCTTGAAACAGAGCCTGACATTGTAGACTCTAAAGATGCAATGGAAGTTAAGCAGGTACATGGTGATATTCAATATAACAACATTACATTTGGATATGAAAATAAAGAACCGATTTTAAATGACATTAGTTTGAACATACATGCAGGTGAAACGGTTGCGTTCGTTGGACCATCAGGAGCAGGGAAAACGACGTTATGTAGCCTATTACCACGTTTTTATGAGCAATCATCTGGATCAATTCAAATTGATGGTATTGATACGAAAGATATGACATTATCTTCACTTCGTAAGCAAATTGGAATTGTGCAGCAAGATGTGTTCTTATTCTCAGGAACAATTCGTGAAAATATTGCTTACGGGAACTTAAAGGCGTCAGAAGCTGAAATTTGGCAGGCAGTAAAACGTGCGCAGTTAGAAGACTTAATTTACTCACAACCAGACGGTTTAGATACTGTTATCGGTGAGCGTGGTGTAAAACTTTCTGGTGGACAGAAGCAGCGTCTAGCAATTGCTCGTATGTTCTTGAAAAACCCGCCAATTTTAATACTAGATGAAGCTACTTCCGCACTAGATACTGAGACGGAACTTGCAATTCAAAAATCACTTGCTGAATTAGCAGCTGGTCGTACAACGTTAGTTATCGCTCACAGACTTGCAACGATTAAAAATGCAGATCGAATCGTCGTTGTAAATAAAGACGGTATTGCAGAACAAGGTTCACATGATGAATTAATTGAGCGTGGCGGAGGATACAGTAGGTTATACGAAGCTCAGTTTAGTTCGTAAATATAATTTGTACTGAATTAGTGCACCATAAGTAGGTAAAAATCTCATATGGAGGCTATAAAGTATGATTGTAACAACAACGTCTACAATTCAAGGAAAAGAAATTATTGAGTATATCGATATCGTCAATGGAGAAGCGATTATGGGCGCGAATATCGTTCGTGACCTCTTCGCTTCTGTCCGTGACGTTGTCGGCGGTCGTGCGGGTGCTTATGAAAGTAAATTAAAAGAAGCGCGCGACATTGCAATGGAAGAGATGAAAACTTTCGCAAGACAAAAAAATGCAAATGCAATTGTTGGTATCGACGTGGATTACGAGGTAGTTCGCGAAGGAATGCTAATGGTTGCTGTGAGCGGGACTGCTGTCCGTATCTAAAATGAAAAGCCGTGCTGATGCACGGCTTTTTGTATTCTATGTCGAAGATTCAATATTTCTTGGGAAATGTGGAATGCCCCGTCGATATATAGGGAAGACATTAGAGTGCTTCTTTACATTTTTGAATTTGAGTTAATAATTTTGCGTATTCTTGTTCGAGAGATGTGATGTCATCGTGATGATTTGGAATGGAAATCCGGCCGATGACTTCTGTTAATTTTGTTTGTAATCGTAACAATTCTTGCTCAGTAACGTTTACAGAATCTCCGGTGGTTCTTTTTGTGTATTGCTCGTAATTACCGTGGAATACTCTTGGTTCACTCTCATCTACTTGTAGAATATGGTCTGCAACAGAGCGAATAAAGGCACGGTCATGGCTAATGAAAAGTATTGTGCCAGGATATTCTTGTAACATGGTTTCTAATTCTTCTTGCGTTGCTAAGTCTAAACAGTTTGTCAAACTTATTTCTATTTGCTATTTTTGAATTCGCTATTATAAATTTGTGCTTTTGCCAGCGCCTCAGCATCGTTTTTGATTTCATCTAATCCATTCGCATCCCCAATGATATATCCTTCAAATGATGAACCAACAAAATCGAAGATGTATTGAAACTGAGCAATAAGCGGCAATGCCTTCAGTTTTGGATTGTCTCCGCCAACGATGACAACATACATCTTTTTATCTTTCATTTTCTCTTTGAAATGAAGAGATGTATCGCGCAAGCTTTGTGACCAGCGATCAACAAAGTTTTTCATATGTCCACTCATTCCGTACCAATATAATGGTGTAGCAAAGATAATCGTGTCGTGCTCTAACATGCGTTTCGTTAACTGCTCGTAGTCATCATTTACAGGTTGGAATCCTTCTGCATCATGACGCTTATCTGTAATAGGATAGACTGTGTGATCACGTAAATAAATTTGTTCTGTTTCAATTCCATCAATCATCATATGTGTTAAAGCTTCCGTATTTCCGTTTTGTCTTGAACTGCCATGTATAACAAACATGTAATCATCCCTTTTCTTTTGCTTGTTTTAGGAGTGAAACGTGTTTTTGCAAATTCGTTTGGATGTTGGAAAGTAATGTGATTTGCTTTGTTACTTCATTGAGTTTATCTTCGTAAAGCGTAAGGATACTGCTGCACGGATTGTCGTACAGGTGCGGTTCAATTTCAAGGCAGCGCAGCATCCTTGCCGTCTCTTCTAAATTTAAGCCAATTTGTAAGTACATTTGAATAAGCTCCACTTTTCCGATGGCACTTTCATCAAAATCACGGTAGCCATTTGCGAGGCGCTTAGAAGGGAGTAATCCCTTTTCTTCGTAATGTCTTAGTGATCTTTCACTAACGCCAGTTTCTTTTGATAATTCTCCAATTCGCAATGTGTTTCACTCCTTTTACATGTATTGTAAACCTTCACACTAATGTGAAGGTCAATGCTGTTTTTTCGCAAAAGAATTTACATGATTTAAGAACACTTGAATGGCTTTAGATGGAATGAAATATTTGCCGCGCACGATGGAGAACGGACGGATTAGTTGTTCATTTGGAACCTCGACGTGGAATAGTTCTCTTGCTAGTAGCTCTTTCCGTACAGTCCAATCAGAAAGTATAGCGATGCCAAGACCGGCGGCGACGGCTTCCTTCACACTTTGAATACTGCTAAATGTAAAGAATCGCTTCATTTTTAAATGGTGTTGATGAATAAATCGATCGCTATAAGCACGTGTACCAGAACCACTTTCTCTTAATACCCATACTTGGTCTTGGAGTGTGCTTTCATTTATTTCCTTTGTGCGGAGCAATGGATGATTTGGCGGAACGACGAGCTTCATTTCATCTTGCATAAATGTTTCAACGTTAACATCAGCGTATACGACTTGCCCTTCCACTAAGCCGATATCAATTTGATTAGAGCGAAGACTTTGCAAAACTTCTTCTGTATTTGAGATAAAGGTATGCACTTCGACGAGTGGATTTTCATTCGCATAGTTAGCGAGTATTTTTGGAAGTAAGTATTCGCCAATTGTAAAACTAGCACCAATGCGAAGTGTTCCTGTTACAACGTTATGTAGTTCATTAATTTCTTGTTTAGCATCTTCGTAAAGAGAGAGCATTTGCTTTGCATGTATATATAATATGTTTCCTGCTTCCGTAACTTGGACGTGTTTCGGGGAGCGTTGAATAAGCGTAGTGCCAAATTCGTTTTCTAAGTTGCGTATATGCATACTTACTCCAGGCTGTGAAAGGTTTAATAATTCTGCTGCACGGGAGAAGTGTTTCTGTTCAACGACAGTAACAAAAATTTTTAAAATGTCTACGTTCATATAATGGGCTCCTTTCTTTTTCTATCATCTTATCATAAGTATTTCTGATGATAGAGATTTGGTATTGGTATTAAACTTATTATAGAAACTCTCTTATAATGTAAGTAGAAAGAACATGCATGTTCCAATACGATTATTGGAGTGGTTCAAAATGGAACAAACACTTGTTATACAAAAGAAGAAGCGTTTTGGATTTTCGCAAGGAATTGGGATTACATTATTAATCGCAATTGCCGCGAAATATTTAGCAGAGCTTCCATTTTTAAATATTATGGGACAATTAGTAATTGCTATTCTAATTGGGATGGTTTGGCGCGCTGCAATTGGAGTTCCTCACGATGCGATAGCAGGAACGAACTTTGCGAGTAAGAAGTTGCTGCGCTTTGGGATCATCTTACTTGGAATGCGATTAAATCTTGTTGATATTGCGAAGGCGGGACCGAAAGTATTGGTCATCGCGGCGGTTGTTATTACATTTACTATTTTTGTTGTATACGGACTAACGAAAGTATTTAAAGTAGAAAAGAAACTTGGGATTTTAACGGCATGCGGTACGGCAATTTGCGGCGCAGCCGCGGTCGTGGCAATTGCACCGCAAGTGAAAGCGAAGGATGATGAAACAGCAGTTGGGGCAGCAATCATCGCGATTTTAGGTACCATATTTACGCTTATTTATACGTTATTATATCCAGTGCTTGGTTTATCTCCGTACGGTTATGGTGTATTCTCAGGTGCGACGCTTCATGAAATCGCTCATGTCATCGCAGCTGCGGCGCCAGGAGGAAGCACGGCTGTAGATATCGCAGTTATCGTGAAACTAACGCGCGTTGCAATGCTTGTACCAGTAGCGATTTTAATCGGATTATGGTTTGGTAAGAGTGAAGGTAGCGAGGAAAAAAGATCATGGCGCGACCTTCCAATTCCATGGTTCATCTTCGGGTTTTTAGCAATGAGTGCAGTGCATTCGCTTGGGATTATTCCAGAAGTTGTTGCGGGATACATTGTTGTCATTGCTTATATGCTAATCGCAATGGCGATGGCAGGGCTCGGTTTAAATGTAGAGTTTAAAACTTTCCGTAAATTAGGAAGTAAAGCATTCGTGGCAGGGCTGATTGGCTCGGTTTGCTTATCGGTTCTTGGATACGTTCTTGTATGGGGATTAGGATTTATATAAGTAGGACGAAGAAGCTGTTCCAAAAGATATTTTGGGGCAGCTTCTTTCTTATGCTTATGGTGCTACTGATGTCGATATATTTGGGAAATCGCCGATATAAATGGAGTTGCGCTGATATATTTGCAAAATCGCCGATATATTTTAAGTTGCGCTGATATATTTAAAAAATCGCTGATATAAATTGAATTACTCTTGTACTTTGTTAGAGAAGATATGCAGTGAAATGTTTTTCTAAAATTTGTAAAGATATCTTTACTTGTAACTGGAAAATATTTATAATTTAAGTAAAGATATCTTTACTTTTGAAGGTGGATCCTATGGGTGTGAAAAATAAAATAAAAGAGTTAAGAAAGCAAAATCATATAACACAAGTTGAAATGGCAAAGGCGATGCAGGTGACGCGGCAGACGATAGTGGCGATTGAAAATCATCATTACAATCCGAGTCTAGAGTTATCTTTAAAAATCGCCAAGTATTTTGGAGTGAAGGTGGAGGAAATCTTTACGCTGGAGTAAGGGGAGAGAAATGGTAGGAAAACGAGCATAGCGATAGGGGGAATAAAAAATGCAGGATGAGTTTGAGAGATTTCAGTCAGATAAAGCGTTTAAATATGTAGGGTTATTTTTTACGATTAGTTTAGCGATATGGAGTTTATATAATTTAATTGTTGATGGAAATGCTGGTATGCCGTTTGTTTTATTTGTACTAGGGCAGTGGGTGTATTTTCTTGTGAACTATTGGCCGAAGTGGAAATATAGAAATCGAAAAGAGGCTGATCATGTATGAGTAAGAGAGAGGTCATGAGATTCGTAGGGAGTTTGCTTGTAGCAGGAATTCTTTTAAATACGAGTTTAATGATTTTAAGTATTTCGTGGGGAACTATTTTTATATCGAATGTAGCGCTAGTCATTTTATATGGAATTTCGGAATATAAAGAGCAGAAGCGTTTGAAAGAAGAGGGAGTACCATCGATTGATGAGCGAGTTGTGAACAAGATGAAGTCATATTTTATGATTTGTATTACAAGCTTCGTTTTCTTGTTTATTATGTATCTTTGTGTAAATAAGTATTTAGATAGGCAAGCAGTACATGTAACTGAGCTATTATATATTACTATTTTTGGTGTATTAATAAGTATCGTATCAACGAGCGTGTTAGCAACAAAGAATAATAGATAGAAAAAGGGGAACTGGGATGGGATTACCGGTGTTATGTGTCGCTACAGCTATATTTGCGCTTCTTTGGGGAATGCAAAATTTTTCTCGTAATCCAGTGCCGAGTATTTGTATTATGATTGGTACTGTAGGTTTATCGTATTATTTATTATTATTAGCCCATTATCATAAAACGGCAACGAGTGTTGTTGTTGGAGCACTTATTTTATTTTGTGGGCGCGCCATACAAAAGGGGTTATTTCCATAAAAGCTGTTTATACACTTTGTATAAACAGCTTTTTGTATTTTTTTTACAAAATACTTGAAAGTTACGTAACGTCATCTTCTATAATGAGGGGGAAGAGGTGATGGTAGTGATTTCAATACAAGAATTGACGAGAGAAACAGGGGTTACAGTACGTACACTACGTTATTATGATCAAATAGATTTATTAAAGCCGAGCGGAAAAACAGAGGGTGGGCATCGGTTATATAGTGAAGCTGACGTTATTCGTTTGCAACAAATTTTATTTTTAAAAGAAATGGGATTTTCATTAAAAGAAGTTGCGAATATGTTAGTAAAAGGTGAGCTGGATTTGAAAAAATCACTTGAAAACCAACTTCGATTTGTACAAGAAGAGCAAAAGAAGTTCAATCGAATGGAGCGTGTTTTACAAGCGGTTGTTTATTCGGTAGATGTAGAGGGAGAACTTGATTGGAAAGTTATGTTTGAACTTATTCAGCTTTCAAAACAGTCTCCTCGTATACGTGAAATATTTCAAAATGAAGTATTTTCAAAGGAAGAACAAAAGTTGCTTCATAATTTGCCAAATATGAGTGAGGAAGATCCGAATGTTTTAGAATGGGTAGATTTATTAAAGCAATTACGTATTTTTATGAAAGAGGGTAAAGAAGCCGCTAATGATGAGGTACAAAGGGTAATGAAGAGATTAATGCAGAAGTGTTTAGAAATGGCTAATGGTGACGAAGCGTTTTTAGATAAGTTATGGGAGGTTAGAAAATCAAAGGAAGATTCACAGAAAATGAGCATGTATCCAATTGAAGAAGAGTTTTTATTATATATGGATGAAGCTTTTCGTATTTATGATGAAAGGGAGAAGGATAAATGAGCATACTCGCAGAATATCGTTGGTATTTTTTAATTGGAGCAGAGATTGTATTTTGGTTATCGGCTATCGGTTTCTTTTTACTCCGTTACGGATTCCGTTTGAAGAAGGCGAGCTTTATTATGGGGATTGTACTCCTCGTAAATGAAGTGTTTATTTTAACATTAGGGGCAGTGGACTATTATCAAACAGGAAAGTTCTCTAATTTTCAAATCATTACTGTAATTATTTTACTGTATGCAGTTTTCTACGGGAAAAAGGATTTGAAGAAGCTTGATATATTTGCGCAAAAGCTAGTTGCGAAATGGCGTAATGAACCGGCGCCTATTATTGAGGAACAGGTAGAATTAACAGGTATGGCCTATGCAAAGCAGGAAATAAAAAATTGGGTATTACATCTTGTTTTATTCGTTGGTGTGCACATATTCTTTTTCTTCGCGTATGGATTTATTCCATTTGAACAATGGGGTAATTGGTTAGAATCGGGAATCGTTTTAAATAAAGCTGCAAGTCGCGTGAGCCAAGTGTGGGCAATTATATTTTTAGTTGATACAGCGATTTCATTTTCATATGTGGTTTTTCCGAAGAAGGAGAAAGGAAAAGAAAAGCTACTTTCATAGTTGAAAGTAGCTTTTGGGTATACAAATAATTTTTATAGGAGAGGATGACAATAGAAAAAAGAACCAGCTTTATATGTCTATTTCTCTTTAGTTTAGTAGCATGCTCACCATCTAACACTACAATTGATAAGAAGAACGATGTCATTGTAAAGGGAACCAGGATTTCCAATCTAGATAAATTTGAAAATTTCGTTTTGAATGTCGAACAAAGGGAAGTTGATAAAATAAGAATTGTACAGTATACCCTTGAAGGGGACCCGATTTTTCAAACGTTAGAGTATAGTGGGAACCATATATTTTATGTGTCAGATAATAGAAAAGACAAATTTGCTGGGAAGGATAAAGGGTTACATAAAGATAGTTGTAAAAGTATTGTTAAAGAGCAGCGCGAATCAGAAAGTACTTATCGGTTAATAGATTGTATGAATGAAGCTGGGCGCAATGGATATGACTTAGTATATGTACCTGAAAAATAGAATTAGTAGAGGAAGGAAGTATTTACTCCTTCCTTTTTCTATGTGTATATTGTCGAAAACTTTACCGAATATCTGTTCGTTTTTTTAGGTTTTTTATAGGCATTCGTGGTAAAATAATAATACAGATTTTTATGAGGAGGTCGGATTTTACTTGGAACATCAATTTGAAATTATATCAGCGTATTCCCCGCAAGGTGATCAGCCGGTAGCTATAGAGAAGCTTGTAGAGGGAATTAATAGTGGAAAGAAAAAGCAAGTGTTGCTTGGAGCGACAGGAACGGGTAAGACATTTACGATTTCAAATGTCATTAAAGAAGTGCAAAAGCCAACACTTGTTATGGCTCACAATAAAACGTTAGCAGGACAGTTATATAGTGAGTTGAAAGACTTTTTCCCGAATAATGCAGTTGAGTATTTTGTTAGTTATTACGATTATTATCAGCCGGAAGCGTATGTACCACAAACAGATACGTTTATTGAAAAGGACGCGCAGATTAATGATGAAATTGATAAATTGCGTCACTCGGCAACGTCTGCATTATTTGAACGGGACGATGTAATTATCGTTGCGAGTGTATCGTGTATATATGGTTTAGGTTCTCCTGAAGAATATCGCGAGTTAGTTGTATCACTTCGAGTTGGTATGGAGAAGGACCGCAATCAATTGCTTCGTGAACTTGTTGATGTACAGTATGGACGTAATGATATTGATTTCAAGCGTGGTACATTCCGTGTGCGCGGAGATGTAGTTGAAATCTTCCCAGCATCACTTGATGAGCATTGTATTCGAATTGAATTTTTCGGCGATGAAATTGATCGTATTCGTGAAGTAAATGCGTTAACAGGTGAAGTATTAGCAGAACGTGATCATGTAGCAATCTTCCCAGCATCTCACTTCGTTACACGTGAAGAGAAAATGAAGGTCGCTATTGAAAATATCGAAAAAGAATTAGAAGAGCGTTTAAAGGAATTAAATGATAACGGTAAGTTGCTAGAAGCACAGCGTATAGAGCAACGTACACGTTATGATTTAGAAATGATGCGCGAGATGGGCTTTTGTTCAGGTATTGAAAACTATTCCCGTCATTTAACACTTCGTCCAGCGGGTGCAACACCGTATACGTTATTGGACTATTTCCCGGAAGATTTCTTAATTGTTATGGATGAGTCGCACGTATCAGTGCCACAAGTAAGAGCGATGTATAACGGGGACCAAGCACGTAAGCAAGTACTTGTGGATCATGGATTCCGTCTGCCATCAGCTTTAGATAATAGACCGCTCATGTTTGATGAGTTTGAGGAGAAAACAAATCAAGTTATTTACGTTTCGGCGACTCCAGGACCGTACGAGTTAGAGCAGTCACCAGAAGTAATAGAACAAATTATTCGTCCAACAGGGCTTTTAGATCCACCAATCGATATACGACCTATTGAAGGACAAATTGACGATTTATTAGGAGAGATTCAAGATCGTATTGCAAAAAATGAACGTGTATTAATTACGACTTTAACGAAGAAAATGTCAGAGGATTTAACGGACTACTTAAAAGATGTAGGAATTAAAGTGAACTATCTTCACTCTGAAATTAAAACGTTAGAACGTATTGAAATTATCCGCGATCTTCGCCTCGGTAAGTTTGATGTACTGGTCGGTATTAACTTATTACGAGAAGGATTAGATATTCCAGAAGTATCACTTGTAGCGATTTTAGATGCTGATAAGGAAGGGTTCTTACGTTCAGAGCGCTCATTAATTCAAACAATTGGTCGTGCCGCGCGTAATGAAAACGGCCGCGTTATTATGTACGCAGATCGTATAACAAGATCAATGGGAATTGCAATTGAAGAAACGCAGCGTCGTCGTACTATACAAGAAGCCTACAATAAAGAGCATGGTATTACGCCGAAAACGATTCAAAAAGGCGTACGTGATGTAATCCGTGCAACGACAACTGCTGAAGAGACAGAAACATACGAAGCAACTCCTGCTAAGAAAATGACGAAAAAAGAGCGCGAAAAGACAATTGCGAAGATGGAAGCAGAGATGAAAGAAGCAGCAAAAGCGTTAGACTTCGAGCGTGCAGCTGAACTAAGAGATTTACTATTAGAATTAAAAGCGGAAGGGTGAAAAAAGTGAGTAAGAGCAAGGATTTTATCGTTGTAAAAGGTGCTAGAGCACATAACTTAAAAAATATTGATGTAACCATTCCGAGAAATCAGCTTGTCGTTGTAACGGGATTGTCTGGTTCGGGGAAATCATCATTAGCATTTGATACGATTTATGCAGAAGGGCAGCGCAGATACGTAGAATCGTTATCTGCGTATGCGCGTCAGTTTTTAGGACAAATGGATAAACCGGATGTAGATACGATTGAAGGATTGTCACCAGCGATTTCAATCGATCAAAAAACGACGAGTCGTAATCCACGTTCAACTGTCGGAACGGTAACGGAGATTTATGATTATTTACGTTTATTATTTGCGCGAATTGGTACGCCAATTTGTCCAAATCATGGGATTGAAATTACATCACAAACAGTAGAGCAGATGGTAGACCGTGTTCTTGAATATCCTGAACGTACGAAATTACAAGTGTTAGCTCCTATCGTTTCTGGTCGTAAAGGTGCACATGTGAAAGTGCTTGAAGATATTAAGAAGCAAGGATATGTTCGTGTACGTGTTGATGGTGAAATGCTCGATGTGTCTGAAGAGATTACGTTAGATAAAAATAAGAAGCATTCCATTGAAGTTGTAATTGACCGTATTGTTGTAAAAGAAGGAATCGCAAGCCGTCTTGCTGATTCACTTGAAAGTGCATTAAAGCTTGGCGGAGGTCGAGTTTTAATCGATGTAATGGGAGAAGAGGAACTTCTATTTAGTGAACATCATGCTTGTCCACATTGTGGTTTTTCAATCGGAGAATTAGAGCCGCGTATGTTCTCATTCAACAGTCCGTTCGGAGCGTGTCCTTCTTGTGATGGACTTGGTTCAAAGCTAGAGGTAGATTTAGAGCTTGTTATCCCGAACTGGGATTTATCATTAAATGAACATGCGATTGCACCTTGGGAACCGACAAGTTCACAATACTATCCACAACTTTTACAATCTGTATGTAATCATTACGGCGTTGATATGGATATGCCTGTGAAAGATATACCGAAAGATTTATTTGATAAAGTATTGTATGGAAGCGGGGAAGAGAAGGTTTATTTCCGCTATGTAAATGAATTCGGTCAAGTAAAGGAAAATGAGATTTTATTTGAAGGTGTTATTCCAAACATTGAACGTCGTTATCGTGAAACGAGTTCCGATTACATTCGTGAGCAAATGGAAAAGTATATGGCAGAACAAGCTTGTCCGAAGTGTAAAGGCGGCCGCTTAAAGCCTGAAAGTTTAGCTGTTTTTGTTGGTGATAAAACGATTGCTGACGTAACGAAGTATTCAGTTCAAGAAGTACAAGAATTCTTCTCGAATGTAGAGCTAACGGAGAAGCAACAAAAAATAGCTCATTTAATTTTAAGAGAAATTCAGGAGCGCGTTGGATTCTTAGTGAACGTTGGTTTAGATTATTTAACGCTAAGTCGTGCGGCTGGTACGTTATCAGGTGGTGAGGCGCAGCGTATTCGCTTAGCGACGCAAATTGGTTCTCGTCTAACTGGCGTACTTTATATTCTTGATGAGCCTTCAATTGGTTTACACCAGCGCGATAACGATCGTCTTATTCGTACATTGCAAGAAATGCGCGATTTAGGTAATACATTAATCGTTGTTGAGCATGATGAAGATACAATGATGGCTGCTGATTATTTACTTGATATCGGACCGGGTGCAGGTATTCACGGTGGGCAAGTTGTATCGGCAGGGACACCAGCTGAAGTGATGCAAGATGATAATTCGTTAACAGGAAAATATTTAAGCGGTAAAGAGTTTATTCCAGTTCCACTTGAAAGACGTAAAGGTGACGGACGTAAAGTGGAGATTGTCGGCGCAAAAGAGAATAACTTAAAGAATGCAAAAATGTCATTCCCACTCGGTACGTTTGTAGCGGTAACAGGTGTATCTGGATCAGGTAAAAGTACGATGATTAATGAAGTACTATATAAATCGTTAGCGCAAAAGTTATATAAAGCGAAAGCGAAGCCAGGTACTCATAAAGAGATTAAAGGTCTTGAACATTTAGATAAAGTAATTGATATTGATCAATCGCCAATTGGTCGTACACCACGTTCTAATCCAGCGACGTACACAGGTGTATTCGATGATATTCGTGATGTGTTTGCACAAACGAACGAAGCTAAAGTGCGCGGATATCAAAAAGGACGTTTCAGCTTTAACGTAAAAGGTGGCCGTTGTGAAGCGTGCCGTGGTGATGGAATTATTAAAATCGAAATGCATTTCTTACCAGATGTGTATGTTCCGTGTGAAGTTTGTCACGGTAAACGATATAATCGTGAAACGTTAGAAGTGAAATATAAAGATAAGAATATTTCTGAAGTGTTAGGGATGACAATTGAAGATGGAGTAGAATTCTTCGCCAATATTCCTAAAATTAAGCGTAAACTTCAAACGCTTGTAGATGTTGGGCTTGGTTATATGAAATTAGGTCAACCAGCAACAACATTATCTGGTGGGGAAGCACAGCGTGTGAAATTAGCTTCTGAATTACACCGTCGTTCTACAGGTCGTACGTTATATATTTTAGATGAGCCAACGACTGGGTTGCATGCGCATGATATTGCACGTCTTCTAGAAGTGCTGCAACGTCTTGTTGAGAGTGGTGAGACGGTACTTGTAATTGAACATAATTTAGATGTGATTAAAACAGCTGATTATATTGTTGATCTTGGACCAGAAGGCGGGGACAAAGGTGGACAAATCGTCGCTTCGGGAACGCCAGAGCAAGTAGTAAAAGAAGAGCGCTCGTACACTGGTAAGTATTTAAAAGAGATTTTAACTCGTGATAAAGCAAGAATGAAAGAGAGAATAAAAGAAGTAGAGTTATCGCAATAAGTTTATTGATGAAAACCGAGTGGAAATGACGCTCGGTTTTTATTGTATAGGGGGAGAAGATGGAGTTTTTAGAGGTGTTGCGAAAGAAAAATATGAAGGTAAGAGAGTTCCAAAAGTGGGGTGTATATTTTCGGAAACGCTGGGAGGATCATTTTGTAAATCATTTAAGTGATGAAGAAAAAGAAGATATTTTTCTTTATGGAGATAAGTATGCATGTGGTTATCTATGGCACATATTTAGTTATGAGAAAAAGAAGTGTTTAGAGGGTAAAGAAGCGGAAAACGTGTTTCATAATGAAGTGAAAAAGGAGTGCTACATTTTCTACCAACACTGTGATGATGTATTGCTAATAAAGGATGCGAGTTTGTTACATATGGATGATATATTGTGTGAGACAGACGATGCGTATAAAGGTGATATCTATATTGTAGATAAAGATTTCACTTGGACCTTTGTGAAAACTCATGAACATAGGTGGGGTGGTCCTTATTTCGCAAGGAAGTGTTAGTAGATATACAAGCATAAAGGGTAGAATAAGTTGATATAAGTGTTTGTATGATACTTGCGTTTATTGTCTATTAGCGTATGATGAAATATATATGTCAAAAGGATGTGTAAGAAAATGAGATGGATTGTATCACTTCTTGTAAATAGCGTTGTGTTAATCGCTGTATCGGGGCTTTTAAAAGGGATTGCACCAGATGCATTTTACGTAGCAAATATACAAACTGCAATTATTGCGAGTATTATATTGGCGGTTTTAAATGTATTCGTAAAGCCGTTTTTAATTTTAATTACGCTACCAATTACTGTTGTAACTTTCGGCTTCTTCTTAATTGTTATTAATGCGATTACGTTAAAAATAGCAGATTCATTATTAGGAGATGCTTTTAATATATCAGGATTTGGTGTAGCGATTGTTGCGGCAATTTGTATTTCAATTTTTAATATGATTATTGAGAAGGCAATTGTGGAACCTCTATATGAAAAAAAGAGAAAATGACAAAAAGAAAAACATTTCATTATTCGTATGAAATGTTTTTTTCTATTTATTAGAAACCGTATTTCTTGTTTCCAGAAAAAAATGGTACAATATCCGGTAGAATGGAATTTTACATCAAACGAGACTGAACCCGCAGCGGAGTGGAGGTTTATACATATGCCAAAAGTAAGGACAAAAGATTTAATTGAACAATTTCAATTGGAGTTAATAAGTGGTGAGGAAGGAATTCATCGTCCGATTGATACAAGTGATTTATCACGACCTGGAATTGAAATGGCAGGATTCTTTACATATTATCCAGCTGATCGCGTGCAGCTTCTTGGAAAAACGGAGCTTACGTTCTTTGATACGTTAACAACAGAGCAAAAACAAGAGAGAATGAAAGCGCTTTGTACCGAGGAGACGCCATGTATTATTATAACTCGTAATCAAGATGTACCAGATGAGTTATTACAAGCATCACGTGAATCAGGCATGCCTTTATTACGTTCTTCTCAAACGACAACGAGATTATCAAGTCGTTTAACTAATTATTTAGAAGGTAAGCTAGCACCAACAACTGCTGTTCATGGTGTATTAGTAGATATTTACGGTGTTGGTGTTTTAATTACAGGTCAAAGTGGTGTTGGTAAAAGTGAGACAGCTCTTGAACTTGTGAAGCGTGGTCACCGCCTTGTTGCGGATGATAGTGTAGAAATTCGCCAAGAAGATGAAGACACATTAGTAGGAAGCTCACCAGATTTAATTGAGCATTTATTAGAAATTCGTGGTCTAGGTATCATTAACGTTATGACGTTATTCGGTGCAGGGGCAGTGCGAAATTATAAGCGTATTACACTTGTTATTAATCTTGAAATTTGGGATCAAAAGAAAAACTATGATCGCTTAGGTCTTGATGAAGAGAAGATGAAAATTATTGATACAGAACTTACGAAGATTACACTTCCAGTTCGTCCTGGTCGAAACTTGGCTGTTATTATTGAAGTAGCAGCGATGAACTTCCGTTTAAAACGTATGGGAGTCAATGCAGCACAGCAGTTCTCAGAACGATTAATGAGTGCGATTGAGTTAGGGAATCAGGAGTAAACATTGGAGAGGGAGGTCATACATATGCTGTTAGGTTCTGTACCGCAGCTTGACCGCGTAGCTGTCCAACTTGGGCCGTTTCCTGTTTATTGGTACGGGATTATTATCGGTACAGGTGTGCTATTAGGTCTTTGGCTAGCAACTCGCGAGGGAGAAAGGCTAGGTATTCCAAAAGATACATTTGTTGACCTTGTATTAATTGCAGTACCGATCGCTATTCTATTTGCGAGAATGTACTATGTTATTTTTGAATGGGAATATTACGCGCAAAACCCGAGTCAAATTATTAATATTCGTCAAGGTGGCTTGGCGATTCATGGTGGTTTAATCGGAGCGGTTATTACAGGGATTCTTTTTGCAAAGCGACGCGGGGTTTCATTCTGGAAGTTGGCGGATATTGCTGCACCAAGTATTTTACTAGGACAAGCAATTGGCCGATGGGGAAACTTTATGAACCAAGAGGCGCATGGTGATGAAGTAACGAGACAGTTTTTAGAAGGTCTTCATTTACCAGATTTCATTATTAATCAAATGTATATTGAGGGTGTGTACTATCATCCGACGTTTTTATATGAATCATTATGGAATTTTGCAGGTGTAATTTTACTACTTGCATTAAGAAAAGTGAATTTACGCCGCGGGGAATTATTCTTCACATATTTAATTTGGTATTCAGTAGGACGCTTCTTCGTAGAAGGCTTACGTACAGATAGTTTAATGCTAGGACCACTTCGTATTGCACAAGTAATGTCAATTGGACTTGTTGTTATTTCTATTATTTTCATTATTGTGAGACGAAAAATGGGGCAAGCTGATAAAAGATATTCGGAAAATTAGAGAAAAGTAGCATCTTATTATAAGATGCTGCTTCTTTCATATTCAGGAAGGCGAAAGGACTAAGGCAATGAGAATAAATACGGTGTTATTTGATTTAGATGGAACTTTAATTAATACAAACGAACTTATTATTTCTTCTTTTTTACATACTTTAAATACGTATTATCCAAATCAATATAAGCGTGAAGATGTGTTGCCATTTATCGGTCCATCTTTGCATGATACTTTCAGTAAGATTGATGAAAGTAAGGTTGAAGAGATGATTACAAGTTATCGCGAATTTAACCATGATCATCATGATGAATTAGTAGAAGAATATGAAACTGTATATGAAACGGTTCGAGAGTTGAAAAAGCAAGGTTATAAAGTTGGTATTGTTACAACGAAAGCGAGACAAACCGTTGAGATGGGATTAAAGTTGTCAAAGCTGGATGAATTTTTTGATGTTGTCGTGACAATTGATGATGTAGAGCATGTGAAACCACATCCAGAGCCACTTCAAAAAGCGCTTGAATTATTAGATGCAAAACCAGAAGAGGCATTGATGGTTGGAGATAATCATCATGATATTGTCGGTGGTCAAAATGCGGGGACGAAAACAGCTGCGGTTTCATGGACGTTGAAAGGTAGAGCATATTTAGAGGCTTATAAGCCGGACTTTATGTTAGATAAAATGAGTGATTTGCTACCGATTTTGTCTAATATGAACCGTTCATAAAGGTCCAAGTAAGTTAGTAGAGGAGCGAGCTAAGTGCGACGGACAACGCGCTATCCTGTTTCAGGAGAAAATTCATTATGGAATGTGTATAAAACAGTGTCTTTTTGGAAGGTAATGAAAAACTTTATTATTATCCAAATTGCGCGTTACACGCCATTTTTATCTGTGAAGAATTGGTTGTACCGTACTTTTTTACGGATGAAAGTAGGAAAGAAAACATCATTTGCGCTTATGGTAATGCCGGATATTATGTTCCCGGAAAAGATAACTGTGGGAGAGAATTCGATTATTGGCTATAATACAACGCTTTTAGCGCATGAATATTTAATTCGTGAATATCGACTTGGGGAAATCGTCATTGGAAATGAAGTGATGATTGGAGCGAATGTAACAATATTACCAGGTGTGAAAATTGGAGACGGTGCGACTGTCTCAGCTGGCACACTTGTTCATAGAGATGTACCGAGCGGTGCTTTCGTAGGTGGAAATCCAATGCGTATTATTTATACGAAAGAGCAAATGACCGCAAGAGAAGGTTCATGGTGAAAATGTAACATTTCTCCTCTTTTTTTATGAATAAAAAGGAAATAATTGAGTATAATATACTGTTTTGTTTTTTACGGAATCGTTTATACTTATAGATAGAAGAATGTGTGAGCGAAGAAAACAAAAAACTGGAGGATATATGGGGAAAAATCAAAGGATATATAAGGAGAACGGACAAGTTATCTCTTTTAATCAATTAGCGGACTTCTTTTATAAAAAAGGGATGAGAGCTTACAAAGGGCAAAAATTGCAAGATGCAATTAAATATTTTCGAAGAGCGGCACAAAGTGAGAAGGAGCCGTTTATTTTATGTCAATTAGCAACAGTATTATCTGAGGCTGGTGAATATCAAGAGTCGAACCAAATCTTCTTAAAGTTAGTTAGATCTAATCCAGAACTTGAACAGTGCTATTATTTTATTGCAAATAATTATGCATATATGGGGTTATTTCAACAGGCGAAGAAATATGCGGATCGTTATTTAGAAGTTGCAAAAGAGAAGGAATTCGTAGAAGATACATTAGAACTTCTTGAGATTATGGAAGAAGAAGCAATGGGTGCGGAAGAGATTGAAGATGAAGATGATTTAATTGTTATGCAGGAAGAAGCGAATCGTTATATTCGTAATGGACAATTGGAAGAAGCAATTGCTACATTAGAAATTGTTACGAAAGATTATCCGGAATTTTGGTCAGGTCATAATAATTTAGCCATTGCACATTTTCAATCGGGTAATGTAGACAAAGCACTGAAGTTAACAGAAATGATTTTAGAGAAAAATCCTGGTAATATACATGCGCTTTGTAATACGCTTATTTTTTTATATTCAATTGGAGAGCATAAACAAGTAGAAGCGTTAGCGGGACAGCTAGTTTCGGTATATCCGATTTCATTTGAACATCGTTTGAAACTGGGAACTACACTTGCAACAATTGGTTATTTCGAGCATGCATATAAATGGTTCAAACTATTAAAGCGTCAAGGATACGAAGGAGACGTTAGTTTTTATTATTGGTTTGCATATTCTGCGTATATGGTGAAAGATCAGCAACTAGCTGAAAAAATGTGGCAACATGTCGTGGAATTGCATCCTGATAAAAAGGGAAAAGAACCGTGGAATGCGCTGAATTTAGCAGATGAAGGACAAAACGTGTTATTTGAAGAATTACGAAAATCATTTCAGCAAAGTGCGACGCTAGAAGAACAAATGCTAGCTTTATATTTAATGAATGAATTGTCAACGCCGGAGAAGGTTGGATTCTTCTTTGATATAACGCAAGCGAAGAACGGTGTTCCCATCGTATCGCAACTTGCAAAGTACTTCTTTTTACTTAATAGTCATAAGAGTATTCCAGCTGATTTACAACAATTTGAGCAGTGCGCGAGAATCGCGGATGCCTTATACAATTATACGAAAAAAGATGATGAATTAATTGAAGAGTGTTTACACTTTTGGTTTTGTACGTTCATACGTTTATATACATCTGGAGACATATTTACAAATGTGTACGGCTGGTCAGCTGCGATTGAATACATTGTACGCGGCGAACAAGGAAATAAAATGACACAGTCGGAGCTTGGAGATGTATATAATGTATCTGTAGCGACTGTCCGAAAGTATGTGCAAGCTGTTAAGCGTACGCACACATAAGATAAGCAAATCATTGGGAAAAAAATGATGCTAACAGTATAATGAGGGTAACTTAATTGTGTAGGAATGGATAGGAGTGAATAGTGTGTCAGAAGAAAAAATTTATGATGTCGTTATTATTGGTGCAGGACCAGCTGGTATGACAGCTGCAGTATATACATCTCGTGCAAATTTAAGCACATTAATGCTTGAGCGTGGTATTCCAGGTGGCCAAATGGCAAACACGGAAGATGTAGAAAACTACCCAGGTTATGAGTCTATTTTAGGACCAGACTTATCAAATAAAATGTTCGAGCATGCGAAGAAATTTGGTGCTGAATATGCATACGGTGATGTGAAAGAAGTCATCGATGGTAAAGAATACAAAACAATTATTGCTGGTAAAAAAGAATATAAAGCACGTGCAATTATCGTTGCAAGTGGTGCAGAGTATAAAAAAATTGGTGTACCGGGTGAAACAGAACTTGGCGGCCGAGGTGTATCATATTGTGCAGTATGTGACGGGGCATTCTTTAAAGGAAAAGAACTTATCGTAATTGGCGGCGGAGATTCTGCTGTTGAAGAGGGTGTGTTCTTAACACGCTTCGCATCAAAAGTAACGATCGTTCACCGTCGTGACACGCTTCGTGCGCAGAAAATTTTACAAGACCGTGCTTTCCAAAACGAAAAAGTAGATTTCATTTGGAACCACACTATAAAAGAAATTAACGAAGCAAGCGGTAAAGTAGGAAGTGTAACACTTGTAGACGTAAACAGTGGAGAAGAGAAAGAAGTCAAAACTGACGGCGTATTCGTATACATCGGTATGTTACCATTATCAAAACCATTTGTTGAACTAGGTATTACAAATGAAAATGGTTACCTTGAAACGAACGAACGTATGGAAACGAAAATTCCTGGTATTTTCGCAGCTGGTGATGTTCGTGAAAAAATGCTTCGTCAAATTGTAACTGCAACAGGTGACGGTAGTATTGCAGCACAAAGTGCACAACATTACGTAGAAGAATTATTAGAGGAATTAAAAACTGTATCAGAAAAATAAGGGATAATATACCTTGTGAGAAGAAAGCTACCGACAGGAGCTTTCTTCTTTTTTTGTGTAAAAATGTCAAAGTTTTGTCAAAAAATATTGGGATTATAAGCTTTCTTATTGATATACTGGACTTTACGGAAAAAATCACTATAAGAAATGAGGAATTTATTCAGTATGGAATGGCGTAATATATATCGTGGATTTTGTATGGGCGTTAGTGATTTAATTCCTGGTGTGAGCGGCGGTACAATCGCTGTTGTGTTAGGGATTTATGAACAATTGCTTGCGGCAATTAGTGGATTCTTTAGTCGTGAATGGAAAAAACATTTAGGGTTTTTAATTCCACTTGCAGCTGGTGTGGCAGCAGCGTTTTTAACGTTAAGTCATGTTATTAAATATTTACTTGCAAATCATTATGAACCGACTCAATTTTTCTTCCTCGGTTTAATTATTAGTATATTACCGATGTTAATGAGAGAAGCTGATGCAAAGTCGTCGTTTAAAGGTAAGCACATTGTTTTATTAATAGTTGCAGCAATTCTTGTTGCGATCACAGCTTTCTTTAAACCAGATAAGGCAGCAGATCCAATTACGACGTTAACAATTTTAAATGCAATTGGTTTATTTTTCGCAGGATGGATGGCTAGTATGGCTATGCTACTTCCTGGGATTAGTGGATCGTTTATTTTATTAATTATTGGTGTGTATCCAACAGCAATTAACGCTTTAACTACACTTAACTTACCTTTAATCGTGGTTATCGGTGCTGGTGTTATGGTTGGATTTGTTGTAAGTAGTAAAGGCATTAGTTTTTTATTAGATCGTTATAAAAGTATGACATTTGCGGCAATTATTGGACTAGTTATCGGTTCGATTGTAATTGTGTTCCCTGGTATTCCAACCGGCGGATTTTCAATTATAAGTTCAATTATTACCTTTATTTTAGGATTTGCGATTGTTACTTATTTCGGTAAGAAATAAGGGCTTTAATCCCCTTGGTGATAAAAATCGTTAAGGGGATTTTTCATGCTATTCATTAAAAGTCTAAGCATTTACATTGCTTGTTATGGAAAGCTTTTTTAAAATTGTTGAGTAGCATATGCTTAGCGAAAGAGGACTGGCTCCTTCGTTGTAGCAAACTGTTTTTGATAGTATAATGAAAGAAGTATGCAGTGAGGAATTTTACTGCAAGTAGCTGAGGTGAAGAAACATGCAAAGAGTGACAAACTGTGTGTTAATTAGAGATAATGAAGTACTCTTACTCCAAAAACCTCGCCGAAATTGGTGGGTTGCACCAGGCGGGAAAATGGAGCGTGGTGAGACTGTAAGAGATTCCGTTGTTCGCGAATATCGCGAAGAAACAGGTATTTATTTGAAAAACCCAGCGTTAAAGGGGGTCTTCACCTTTGTCATCCAAGAAGGTGATAAAGTTGTTTCTGAATGGATGATGTTCTCCTTTTTAGCGACAGATTTTGCAGGAGAAAACAAACTAGAGAGCGAAGAAGGCATCATTGGTTGGCATACATTTGATAAAATTGATGATTTAGCAATGGCGCCAGGAGATTATCACATTATTGATTATTTAATTAAAGGAAATGGCATAATCTACGGTACATTTGTATATACCCCAGATTTTGAGTTGCTTTCATATCGATTAGATCCGAGTTAAACCGTCAAGGAGAGGATACGATGACAGAGAATAATGATATAAAAATGGTAATTATTACAGGGATGTCTGGAGCTGGAAAAACAGTAGCTTTACAAAGTTTTGAAGATTTAGGATATTTTTGTGTAGATAATTTACCACCGATGTTATTGCCAAAGTTTATTGAGCTTATGGCGGATTCAAAAGGGAAAATGAATAAAGTGGCACTTGGTATTGATTTACGTGGCCGCGAGTTTTTCGAACATTTATGGGGAGCACTTGATGATTTATCAGAACGTACATGGATTATTCCTCATATTTTATTTTTAGATGCGAAAGATAGTACGCTTGTAACTCGTTATAAAGAAACGAGACGTTCGCATCCACTTGCACCAACTGGTTTGCCGTTAAAGGGAATCGAAGCAGAGCGCAATTTATTAACAGATATGAAGGCACGGGCAAATATTGTGCTTGATACATCGGATTTAAAACCGAAAGAATTACGTGAAAAAATTGTTCACTTGTTCTCAACAGAAACTGAGCAAGCATTTCGTGTAAATGTTATGTCATTTGGATTTAAGTACGGTATTCCAATTGATGCTGATTTAGTATTTGATGTTCGTTTTTTACCAAATCCATATTACATTCCACATATGAAGCCATTAACAGGACTAGATGAAGAAGTTTCTTCGTATGTACTGAAATTTAATGAGACACATAAGTTTTTAGAGAAGTTGACGGATCTGATTACTTTCATGCTGCCTCATTATAAAAGAGAAGGCAAAAGTCAACTTGTAATTGCAATTGGATGTACAGGTGGACAGCATCGTTCTGTTACGCTTACAGAATACCTTGGGAAACATTTGAAACCAGAGTATAGTGTTCATGTATCTCATCGTGATGTGGAGAAGAGAAAGGGCCATTAAGGGATGAAAAAAGAGAGAAAGCCTAAAATTGTCATCATGGGAGGCGGAACAGGACTCTCTGTTTTATTAAGAGGATTAAAGCAATATCCTGTTGATATTACAGCAGTTGTTACAATCGCTGATGATGGTGGCAGTTCGGGTCGATTACGTGATGAGCTAGAAATTCCACCTCCAGGTGACATCCGTAACGTACTTGTTGCGTTATCGGATGTAGAGCCACTGGTGGAAGCTTTATTTCAGCACCGTTTCACAACAGGAGACGGACTGAAAGGTCATGCGTTAGGAAATCTATTGTTGGCAGGTATGACCTCGATTACAGGAGACTTTTTCCATGCAATTACGGAAACAAGTAAAGTATTAAATGTCAGAGGACGTGTATTACCAGCAGCGAATCAAAGTGCGGTACTTCATGCGGAACTTGAAGATGGGGAAATTGTAACAGGTGAATCAAAGATTCCTTATTACGGAAAGAAGATTAATCGTGTCTTTTTAACTCCAGAAGATGTAGAGCCATTGCATGAAACGTTGGCTGAGATTAAACGAGCTGATTTACTTGTTTTCGGCCCAGGAAGTTTGTATACGAGTATATTACCCAACTTAGTTGTTAACAAAATTGGGGACGCTGTTCTTGCCGCAAAGGCGAAGAAGGTATATGTATGTAACGTTATGACACAAGCGGGTGAAACGATGGGATATACTGCTTTTGATCATGTGCAGGCGTTACACGATCATTTAGGGCAACCATTTATTAATACTGCAATTGTAAATAACCGTGAGATTCCTTGTGAATTACGTAAGTTATATGAGGAAGAAATGTCTACACCAGTTGTAGTGGATGAAGAACGTTTTGCTGAAAATAATATTGATGTTATTCAAGAGGGATTAGCGAAGTATGATGATCGTGTTGTAAGGCATGATACGTTAAAGTTAGCTTCGATTTTATATTCATTGTTATAAATGTGCGTTGCCTCGTTTGAGGTGGCGCTCCTCATTCATATAGGACAAGAATTTTGTTCCATAATAATCGTATAAGGAGGTGTTGACTGTGTCATTTGCATCAGAAACAAAGAAAGAGTTGACGAATCTTGAAGTGAAAGAATGCTGTGAGAAAGCAGAATTATCGGCGTTACTTCGAATGAACGGATCGCTTTCTTTTTCAAACCGTCGCTTATCTATCGATATTCAAACGGAAAATGCGGCAATTGCAAGAAGGATTTATACGCTTTTGAAAAAAGGATATGACGTGACGGTAGAATTACTTGTTCGTAAAAAAATGCGATTGAAGAAAAATAATGTATATATCGTAAGGCTTGTTGAAAAGTCTCGCGAAATATTAGCCGATCTTCATATCGTTCGAGATGACTTTTCATTTATTCGAAATATATCACAAGAATTGATTGAGAAGAAGTGTTGTAAACGATCGTATTTACGCGGTGCATTTTTAGCAGGTGGTTCAGTAAATAACCCAGAAACATCATCTTATCATTTAGAGATCTTTTCGTTATATAAGGAACATAATGATGCTATATGTGAACTGATGAACGGATTTGATTTAAATAGTAAGACGTTGGAAAGAAGAAAAGGGTACATTACGTATTTGAAAGAAGCGGAGAAAATTACGGAATTTTTAAATATTATTGGTGCTCATAATGCACTTTTAAGGTTTGAAGATATTCGAATCGTACGTGATATGCGTAATTCCGTAAATCGTTTAGTGAACTGCGAAACAGCTAATTTAAATAAAACAATTGGTGCAGCGCTAAGGCAGATTGAAAATATCCGCTATATTGATGAGACGGTTGGTCTTGATATATTGCCAGATAAACTACAAGAGATTGCGCAACTACGAAGAGATTATCAAGATGTAACATTGAAAGAGTTAGGTGAGATGGTATCCGGGGGGAAAATTAGTAAATCGGGTATTAATCATCGTTTGCGTAAAATCGATGAAATTGCAGAGAAATTACGCGCGGGGGAAACGGTAGCAAAAAAATAAGAGGTTAAAGGGGAAATGGAGCTGTGGTTCAAAAACGAGTTCAGGTTTCATTAAAAAACGGTTTACAAGCACGTCCGGCTGCGTTGTTTGTACAAGAGGCAAATCGCTTTCATGCAGATATCTTTATTGAGAAAGATGGAAAGACAGTAAATGCAAAGAGCATAATGGGGATTATGAGCTTAGCAATTGGAACTGGAAGCATGATAACAATTACAACAGAAGGTTCAGATGCAGAAGAGGCTTTAGAAGCATTAGCTGCATATGTACAATAAAGAGCTATCGCGTATATGCGATAGTTTTTTTGTTTTGTTGTTTGTGCGGATTAGCGGGGAGGGGTATTTAGCTGGTTTGTCCTTGTCGGAGATTGTCGGTAAATCGATATGTTGTGTCGAACCGTTGATATATTAAAAAAATCGTTGATATAATTTGAGTTTTGTTCGATATAATTGAAAAATCGTTGATATATTTAGAGGGATACTGGATGGGGTATGTGAGCGGGGAACAATATATAAAAGAAGCGCCCAATTATAGGGCGCTTCCACTTTTAGTTATATCTAGCTCCAGCGGCTAGAATCTCCGGTTGTTTCGCCCCTTCATTCGAGGCAAAAAGCGCCTCGGATGAAGGGGCTCCATCGCCCTGCGATTCTAAACGAGCCGCTTTCGCTTTTAAGTATTAACGATTTGTAAAGATCTTATCGATTAAACCGTATTCTAAAGCTTTTTCAGCTGTCATGAAGTTGTCGCGGTCTGTGTCGCGTTGTAGTACTTCAAGTGGTTGACCAGTGCGGTCAGCAAGAATTTGGTTTAGTTTTTCACGTAAGAATAGGATACGTTTTGCAGCGATTTCGATTTCAGTCGCTTGACCTTGTGCTCCACCAAGTGGTTGGTGAATCATTACTTCACTGTTTGGAAGTGCATAACGTTTTCCTTTTTCACCTGCTGCAAGTAAGAATGCACCCATAGATGCAGCCATACCGATACAGATTGTTGATACTTGTGGTTTAATAAACTGCATTGTATCATAGATTGCCATACCCGCTGTGATAGAACCACCAGGGCTGTTGATGTAGATGTGAATATCTTTTTCTGGATCTTGAGATTCCAAGAATAAAAGCTGGGAAACGATTGAGTTAGCTACGTTGTCATCAATTGCACTACCAAGCATAATGATGCGGTCTTTTAGTAGTCGAGAGTAAATATCGTAAGCGCGTTCTCCACGATTTGTTTGTTCAATTACTGTAGGAATTAAATTCATCTGTTATTTCCTCCTTATAAAGCTTTCTTAGTCTTATAATACAATTATGGTCAATAAAGGTCAAACGAAACCACTTTAAATCAAAAAAATATGTAGTTGTACCATGAAATATTCGCTATGTTTTCGAAATTCCCTGCTTATGTATCTTCAACATCATAACCGAATTACATAAATTTAAACGTTACGAAAACTGGAGGAAAAAGAAAAGAACGCCTTTTAACTGAAGCGTTCTTTCGATAATTAGTCTTTTAAAAGATAGGTTACTTTATTTAAAATCTTTTCGATTTGTTTCGCGTTTTTACTATACATTTCGCTTGCTGATTTCGACTTTGTTTCTAGGGAAAATAGTTCAAGATCAGCATGACATTTTTTTAAAGATGCTAATAATAAAGGTTTGTTTTGAGGAGAAGGCATTTGGAGTTTGTCATTGTAAATGTCGATAGTAAGTTGTCCGTATGAATCCACTTGACCGAGAAAGACATTTTCAATAACAACACCGAGTTTTTCTAATTCTGAATGTAGCCAAGCGCGGTTATGTCCGCTTGCTGAAAGAGGTTCATCTAGTACATTTCCATCCATAATAACAGTTTGCGGTTCTTTTTCATTTGGCACTTTTAAACCGAGATCTTTTGCTGTAAGTGGCTGAGAATCTTTCTTTAATAATACATTTAATTCTCCACTCGGTTCTAAGACAGCAAATTCGACTTCAGCTATACTGAATGCACCATTTCCTCTAAGAAGTTCAAGTAACTCATCACTTGTATATTTCTCTTTCTTTAAATTATCCTCAAGTACTTTGCCATCTTTTATTAACACTGTAGACTTCCCTTCAAAAAAATCTCTAGCCGTTTTGTTTTTTAGGGAGAGAATTCCGACAAAGAAGGGTACTGAGGCGAAAATAAGTATGGCAAAGACACCGTGGAAAAACTTTTGATCAAGCCCTGTAGCTATCTGAGCGGCGATATCGCCAATTGTCATTCCTGCTATGTATTCAAAAAAGGATAGCTGAGAGATTTGTCTTTTCCCTAACCATTTCGTAATAGCGAATAAAATAATTAATATGAATACAGAGCGCAGAATGACAAGTGTCCATTCCGGCAGGTGAGACATAGTCATTTCCTCCAGTCTACTTAAAACCCTTTATATTGAGGTTCTTCACGTTCTAATACTGAAACTCTATTCTGTAAATCAGCGATGATGCTGTCCATTTCTAACATACATTCGTGAAATATACGTTTTGATTCTTCATCCTGTGAATTTAGTGAAAGAGAGCTTAAACTTGCTTGAGCGCCCCTTACACTGGCAAGGCAGGTTTTAACGCTAGCGATAACTGTCATACGAACACCTTATCCTTTCGGTTTGAATAACAATGCTCCAATGAAGCCGAAAATAATAGCTGCTGATACACCGGCGCTCGTTACTTTAAACATGCCAGTAATAACGCCAACGATGCCATGTTTTGCAGCTTCTTCCATTGCACCATGAACTAGGGCATTACCAAAGCTTGTAATAGGTACAGTTGCCCCGGCCCCAGCGAAGTCAATTAATGGTTCATACAAATTGAATCCATCTAATATTGCTCCGGCAACAACGAGTGTTGCCATTGTATGAGCTGGTGTTAACTTGCCGACATCAAACATAAGTTGTCCGATTACGCATATGAGTCCGCCGATGACGAAAGCCCAGAAAAAAATCATTGCGTTGCACCTCCAAATTCAATCGAAACGGCGTGAGCGATACACGGAATCGTTTCTTCTTGTTGGAATGTAAGTGGAGATAGTAAAGCGCCTGTCGCAACGACAAGTATTTTTTTGAACTCTCCTCTTTTCATTCGGTTTAATAAATGACCGTATACGACTGTTGCGGAACATCCAGGCCCGCTAGCACCAGCTATGACAGGTTGTCCTTCTCTATAAATGATAATTCCGCAATCTTGAAACTGTTCGCTCGTTACTTTGGTTCCATGCTTATGTAGTAAATCGTAAGCAATTTCGCGACCGACATGGCCAAGATCACCAGTCACGATTAGGTCATAGTAAGAGGCATCGATTTGTCGTTCGCGTAAATGGGCTTCGATTGTATCAACTGCAGCTGGAGCCATCGCGCCCCCCATATTAAAAGGGTCTGTTAATCCCATATCAATAACTCGCCCAATCGTTGCAGAGGTTACTCTTGGACCATGTCCAGTATCGCTTAAAATGGCGGCTCCTGCTCCGGTTACTGTCCACTGTGCAGTAGGTGGCTTTTGTCCGCCGTATTCGGTAGGATAGCGGAATTGTTTTTCTACAGCTGTATTATGACTGGATGCACCAGTTAATAAATATTTTGCGCCTTTTGCATTTACGATACTTGCCCCAAGTGCTAAACCTTCCATAGAAGTAGAACAAGCCCCGAATAATCCGAGATAAGGAGTGCCAAGTGTCCGGCAAGCAAAGCTTGTTGGAGTAATTTGATTGATTAAATCTCCTGCAAGTACAAATTGAATATCATCTTTACGAAGTTCTGCTTTTTCAGTAGCACGACTACAAGCTTCTTCGAATAAAATTTTATGTGCTTTTTCATAGGAATCTTGTCCGAGCCATAAATCTTCATGAAGGATATCGAAGTCTTCTGGGATGTTCCCCTTTGCTTCAAATGGTCCACCGACAACCCCTGTTGAGATAATGACTGGTTTGTTTTCAAATACCCACGTTCGGTGTCCTTGTAACATTTATAGCCCTCCCCATTGAACGAGAATCGTTTTAATAAGTGCGATGACGAAAGCGGAAAATACACCAAATAAAATAACAGAACCAGCTAGTTTAAACATATTGCCGCCAACGCCAAGGACAAATCCTTCCGTTCGATGCTCAATACATGCGGCAATAACAGAGTTACCAAATCCAGTAACAGGTACAGCTGTACCAGCACCAGCAAACTGTCCAAAACGATCGTATATACCAAATCCAGTTAGTAACATAGAAATGAAAATAAGAGTTGCGACTGTCGGATTTCCTGCTGAGCGTTCAGTGAAATCAAAATATGTGATGTAAAAAGTAGAAATGAGTTGTCCGATGAAGCAAATAAAACCACCGACGAAAAAGGCTTTTATACAATTTTTTAAGACAGGTCGTTTCGGTTCGCGTTCTTGTTCGAATTTTTTATACTCCTGTTGTACAGGGGTTAAGTTTTTATCTTTACTAGACATTGCAATCCTTCCTTTTCTTTTAAAAAGCGTTAAGTGTTAGACTCCATTTTTTTACCAATGAATTTTAATTGTTTATTAATTTCATCTTTAGATACTTCTTTTTCCTTAATTTTTCTTTCGAGTTTTTCGAGTAACATAAAGATTTTTTTATCTGTACTGACACGAACATCGAAAGTAGGATGCTCATCACTTAGCTGCTTTTGAAGCTTTTTACGAAGAGGTTTTAATCCAAACCTTTCGTGATGCTCAGGTGTAACTGCTATGTAGAGATCTAAATTTGAATTCACTGCTGTGCTTTTTATAATTTCATCCATAGCGAGAGCTCTTTTCTTCGCTCCTTGTGATATAGATTGATTAAAGGATTCCGTACTCGTCTTTGTTAACTTTGGACCTTTTTCTTTCTCCGTTCGTTTTGCTTCTTCTTTCACTTTTTTATCTAAAGGACTATTATCACATCCGGTAAAAGAGCTAAATAGAAGTGCAAATAATGCGGTTATGAGGCCGAGTTTTCGCATAATTATCATTCCATTTCTATTGCAATATGTAATGTGATAGAAAAAGGATGACTGCATATCATCCTTTTTCTATTTCACAGCAAGACTGATTCGTTATTGCTGTGAGTATTGTGGTTCTTCTTGTTGGACTTCTTCAACGCGTGGGTTTAAAGAATCGATAATCGTTTGTGTTTGCTGCGCAGCTGTTTGGAAAAGTTGCTTAGCTTGTTGGTTATCCGTATCAAGAGCGAATCCCTCTAAGCTAGCTTGTGCACTTTTTAATCCAGAAACAGTTTGCTTTAATTTTGTAATTACAGTCATTGAATGAAGCCCCCTTTGGAATATCAATTCAAAGATTATAATTTGTGAGTTGGGGTGAATTTATGATTGGAAAATTTAGGGGTGGAATAGATTTTATATGCTTTTAGCTAAGATGCATAAGGTATTACGGGGATATTTTTATTGATTTAGATGGATTTTATTGCTATTATTATGAGAAGAAAATGAAGTGTTTTCTATAATCATGCGCCCATAGCTCAGTCGGATAGAGCGGTGGTTTCCGGTACCACGTCTGCCGGGGGTTCGAATCCCTCTGGGCGCGTCAAAAAGTCCTAACTTACGTTTTGTAGGTTAGGACTTTTTTATTTATCTCATTATTTGAGGGTTAAACAAAACAAACTGATGGAAGTCTCATTTTATATGTGTACTTTCAAAATGCCTTGTCTCATTGCTTCTGTTAAAGCTTCGGAGCGTGATCCTACTTTTAATTTTTTGAAGATTTTTGTTAGGTTGTATTCTACAGCTCTTGAACTCATGTACAGTTCATCAGCAATTTGTTTATTGCTACTTCCTTTAGAGACGGATTCTAAGATTTCTAATTCTTTTTGTGTAAGAAGAGCGGTTTTATTTTCAAGTTGTTGAGTCGTTATATCATCTGTACGTAGTTGACGTAATAACGAAATAGGAAGTAAAGTATATCCGTTTACAGCTGCACGAATTGCCATTAATAGCTCTTGTTGAGAAGCTGATTTACTAATAATGCCGCTGATACCAGAGTTTATTAATAAATTGAATTGGGATACGTATTCAAAACCTGTATATAAAATGATTTTTGCATCTGTTTGAATATGTAATATTTTCTGGGCGAGTTCAATACCACTACAATTGGGCATATTCATATCTAAGAGGTATACGTCAAAAGGTGTAGCGTCACTTTTTATAAGTGCTTCCTGTTCATTTAAAATATATTCTGCTTGCATATCTTCTTCTAATTCAATCATGTTCTTTGTTCCTTCGCCTACAATTTGATGATCATCTACGATTAATACTCGAATCATTATTTACCACCTCGGAACTGTAATGTTTATTTGAAGTCCTTTTTTAGCTTCGGATACTATATGTATTTCTCCACCAATTGATTGAAGCCTTCCTTTTATACCGGAAAGCCCCATATGCTGATTAGGAGAGTAGGGAGTGTCTATATTAAAACCTTTGCCGTTGTCTCGGTAGTCTAGGAAAATACAGTTATTCTCTTCCCATAAAAAAATCGATACGATGGTTGCCTCGGAATGTTTATCTGCGTTTGTTAGTAGTTCTTGAATGATACGATATAAAGATAAAATTTTGTCAAAATCGTAATGATGTTCTTGAATTGATTCATGATCAAATTGAATTTGAAACTGCACACGCAATTGTGTTTGGGCTAGCAATTCTCTTAATGCACCAATTAAACCAGCATCTGATAAAAGTGATGGACGCAATTCATTACATGTGTCGCGAATTTGTTGTATTACATCGTGCATACCGAAATGGATTTTTTTTAGTTCATTTTTTAATTCTAGTGGAACGGATTTGTTTTTTAGTAAAGAATCTAGTTTGCGGTACCATACGATTTGATCTTGTAATGCAGAGTCGTGTAAATCTGAAGCGAGTCGGCGCCTTTCTTGTTCAGAAATTTGAAAGAGTAGGCGTGATAAGCTTGCAGAATTTGTTTTGGATTCTAAACTCTCCTGCTCTAGAGAATGAATAATTTCATTAATGGTATACAAGTTTTCGTAAATAAGACGGACGTATGTCGTGACAGTGATGAACCATGATTTTTCATGCGTATTATATTTAATATTATTCACTTTTCTTCCAATCCAGATGTAGTGTTTTATATGTTTAGTAGAGTATAAGTAAATGCCAATGCATCCATCATCCTCTAATAAATCATTAATTAGTAATGCTGCCATACTCCATTTTTTCTTTTTAGAAAGTGTGAAATCTTTCGTTTGTCCATATCCGTTACAGAGTGTATATGTGTTGTCTTTCATATCATATTGAACAAATTGAATAAAAGAAGGTTTCAACATCGAAACGATTTCATTAGTGAATTTTTTCTCTAACTCTTCTGTTTTCATAATAGATGATAGCTGTGCGGTAAACTGTTCAATGTTTACGTATAAGTTTGTTTTAGTCCGAAAGAGGTGATTACGGAATGTAAAATCTAATCTTTCTTTTAATATGAGAAATAGAATATTTAACGGAAAAATAATAATAAAACTTTGCAGTAGTCGAGAGAGAAAATTGTCTTTGTAATAAATGCTCCAGCTCGTAATGATTGCAATTAATAGAGTTGGAATTAGTGACAGAAATGCGTAATACCGTAAACGATCAAATACAAACTCTATATCAAAAATCTGCTTCGTCGCTACTAAATAAAAATAACCGATTGGTAGAGCGATTAGGAACATAGCGCCAATATCTGCTGAGAGAATCGGTGTTCTGAATATTGCATCTGGAAGAGCATAGAGTGTAACGAACGGAAAGAAGGCAATGGAATGAATCGTGAGCATTAATTTTAAAAATGGTTTATGTACTGTACTGTGATATTTGATATAGGCACGGATTAAAAAATATATACAAAAGATAATATTTATTGAAAGGTAAATTAGTTCTAATCCATCGGTATTAACTATTGGAAATGGAATGAACATCGTTAAATTAGAGAGTAATAGTAAAATAATGCCGATTGTAATATCGATTTTTAGAAATCTCACAGAAATAACGTATAGTTGCTTTTTCTTGAATAATTCATTCAACAATAAAATGAGAGACATAGGTGTACCTTGAAATACAATACTTAAAATAATGAGAGCGATAAAATCACCTTTACCAGATTCAACTGCGATTAGAAGACTTGAGGAAGTCATGAATAGAAACGTGATCAAAAAGAATGTTTCCCGGTTCAAAGGCTTCTTTGTATAAAGAAAAATAGATAACCCTAAACAAATAAAAGCGAGTAGGAAGGGAAAGTATACAGAAATAATTTTGTCACGAGAATCAATAAAATGTTGTGTTCCTTTATAAGTTTGGGTGATATCGTCTTTTTTAATTTGTATTTCAGATGCATTTAGTGATTGGTTTTGATATCCAGGAAGTATTCCTAAATGAGGCTTTTCTTTATTTATCGAATAGATTATATCTCCTTCTTTTAAGTCCGTCTGAAAAGCCCAACCGGAGGATTTAATTTTTGCTATTGTGTATGTAGTTGAGTCTGTTTTAGAAATAAGAACTCCACTATATGGTTGGTTTATTTTATATAAGATATAGCCTTGTAAACAAAAATACAGGATAGTTACACATAAAATGAAAACGAAGTTACGTTGTATCTGCAACGGTTTAGACACCTCTCTTTGTAGGTATATCGCTTAATTTCTGAATATTTTTATAATAACATTTAAGAAGTTTTCATACAATCAATGTCATCTGTTGAAATTGCGGTGAACCACATAAGAGTGGTTCGCCTTTTTTACGGTAAATACAGTACGGATTGCGGACAATAGCATCAGAAAGAAGTCTATGATAAAGATACAACTTAACAAGTAACTGAAGGAGGCAATAGTGATGAAAAAGTTTTTTTTGATGATAGGCGGGATTGTATTAGGAATGGCGGTTATTTATTTCGTAAAAAGCTAAAAGGAGCTGTTATGGATGGCATTTGAAATTCAAGGATTAAATAAAACATTTGGTGAATATAAGGCCGTTAATGATTTAAATATACGTGTAGAAGAAGGTGGAATTTTAGGGATGCTGGGCCGAAATGGTGCTGGTAAGACGACAACGATTCGTATGATCTTAGATTTAATCAAACCGGATAGCGGCCAAATTCTATGGAATAATCGCCCTTTTTCAAAGAAAGACCTATCTATTGGCTATTTACCAGAAGAGCGTGGATTATACCCGAAAATGAATGTAGTGGAGCAATTGGTGTATTTCGGCAAGTTAGAAGGAATGCCAGCTAATCTTGCAAAAAGGCATGCGTTACAGTGGCTAGAAAAATTAGAAATGACACCACATTTAAAGAAGAAAACAGAGGAATTGTCAAAGGGAAATCAACAAAAAATTCAATTGATTTCAGCGATATTGCATAATCCGGAATTCATCATACTAGATGAACCATTTAGTGGATTGGATCCTGTAAATGCAGAGATGTTAAAAAATGTTGTGCTCGAGTTAATCGCGCAAAGAAAAACGATTATCTTCTGTAGTCATCAAATGGACAGTGTAGAAACGTTCTGTGAGGAAATTTGTATTATGAAAAATGGTCAACTTGTATTATCGGGTGCCTTGTCAGATATTAAGAAAAGTTATCAATACAAATATATGACGTTGCAAACGGAAGGGGATATTGAACCTATTCTTAAGAATAAAAATTTCAATTTTGAAAAAGTTAATCGTACGTTCATGATTAAAGTTAATGATGGAGAGGATGCATTTTCGCTGCTTGAAGACATTAAAACTAAACAATATATCCGAGATGTTTCTATTAAAGAACCTTCTTTACATCAAATCTTTGTTGAAAAGGCGGGTGCATAAGTAATGAGGAATTTCTGGATTGTTTTAGGGCAAACGTATTGGGATCGTGTGAGGACGAAAATATTTATTGGGATGACATTGTTATTAATAGGGGGAGGGATATTCTTATTCTCCTTTCCAACTTTAGTACAAAAGTTTTCTGGAGAGAAAGAAAAAGCAAAAGTTGTATTTATTTCCGAAGCACCTAATGTTACTTTGGATCAATCTAATCTTAGTAAAGCTCTTCCAGAATGGGATTGGTCTTTAGGTGATAAAACAAAATTAAATCAATATAAGCAAGATTTGTTAGATAAGAAAGTCGAAGCGCTCTTTATATTAAAAGAGGGTGCGGGTGCTGAACCAGTATTAGATTACTTTATGAAGGTGGATAATCCTAAGTTGATTCAAAGTGCGCAGGTATTTGTACAAAATCAGTATTTTCAAAGTGCGGTAGTTAAACAACAGTTATCAGAAGAGGCTGTGAAATCACTGACGATGAACGTGCAAGCGAAAAAGCAAAACTTAAATAACGAAGAAACAAGCTCATTCTTACTGGTGTATTTATTAGTAGCGATTATGTACTTAGCAATTACTTCGTATGGAAATGCGATTGCTACAGCGGTAGCGTCAGAGAAGGCGTCGCGTGTTATGGAAGTGATGGTAACGAAGGTGTCGCCTGTTCACATGGTCTTTGGGAAGATATTAGGAGTCGGTCTTGCTAGTTTGACACAGTTATTTATTTTCTTCCTTAGTATGGCGCTATATATTAAATCTGGAATTTTCAAGGTATCGGATTCGTTTTTTGGAGTGAATATTGATGTAAATATGATTACAGGTGAGCATGCTGCATATTTCTTGTTATATTTTGTTCTCGGTTACTTCGTTTATGCGGCACTTTTCGCAGTGTTTGGTTCTATGGTAAGCAGGCCAGAAGAATTATCCGGAACAACGATGCCGATTACTCTTATATTGATGGGAAGCTTAGTGGTGGAGTTATTAGTAGTACTTGATAACCCTGAAGGGCTAGTATCAAGGGTGACATCATATGTTCCGTTTACAGCTCCAATTAGTATGGTAGTTAGGATTATTAATGGATCCGTTGGGAGTTTAGAAATTATTACATCTATGGTTGTATTACTGGCTAGCATTAGCTTAATTGCTATGTTTGCAGCGAAGGTCTATCCGAAAGGTGTATTAAGAAGTGGTAAGAGCCTTAAATTCATTCAATTGTTAAAAAATAATTAATTGCAGGGGGGAATAAATTATGGGATTTTTTTCGAAAAGAAAACAAAAAATGATGGATAGTAATAACGAGAGAAGCGTGAAAAAAATAGTTGAGTTGTCTGTGGAAGAGATGAGAGGAATTCAAGGAGCGTCTAGTGAATCGAACGATTATCTCTATGATTCCTATGTAATTAGGAATCAAAGTTCCTTAGCTTTAAATAAGAGGTTTCTTTCTTAATTAAGAATCGTAAAAGAGTAGTTAGGCATAGTGAAGTGTCACTATACCTAAACTGCTCTTTTTATTTTGGAATTGAACAGAGATAAATTTAATGTTGTTATATATAAAATTAAGGGTTACTATTAGTATGTGGTAACAAATAATTAAGTTTATTATTTTCTTTCAATATTATTCAAATTTAGGTTGTAAGTTGTAAATCTCATTAATACATATAAATTAATAATATTTTGGAATGGGTGTCTGTGATAGCATTCTCCTTTTACCAAACTTATTGTACAATAGAAACAAGGGGGAGATTAGTTTGAAGGCAAGTCTTTTACAAGAACAAAGCTTACGTTTGGCAAT
Source organism: Bacillus sp. PSXD-155 (assembly GCF_049310765.1). Classification (NCBI taxonomy): domain Bacteria; kingdom Bacillati; phylum Bacillota; class Bacilli; order Caryophanales; family Bacillaceae; genus Bacillus; species Bacillus sp. PSXD-155. Next base: position 48,614 of record NZ_JBMOWC010000008.1, read on the forward strand.
GACACAAGAGTTAAGGCAAGCGATTACAATGCTCCAGTATAATGTACAAGAATTATCGGAGTTTTTGTATGAGCAATCGTTAGAGAATCCCCTTATTGAGTTAGGTGGTTTTGAGAGGGAGAAGAAAAGGAGCTCTAACAACAGTAAAAGTACCAGCAAACAAGTCGAGAATCAGATGGAGATCTACAGTGTGGATTCTACAACGATTCAGCAACATTTATTAAATCAAATACAGTATTATAAAATAGATGAAGAAGAGCGAAAAGTAGCTTCTTTCATTATTATGAACATGGATGGAAATGGATATTTACAAGAAACGAATGAAGAGTTAGCAGAGCTCCTTTCTGCGCATATTCATGTAGTCGACCGCTCTGTAGAGCTTGTCCAATCACTGGAACCAGCAGGGGTAGGGGCGCGTAATATTCAGGAATGTTTAACCTTGCAATTGAAGCGCTTACAAAGACGGAATGGATTAGCAGAAGAGGTTGTAGAAGATCATTTCGCTTATTTTGTGAAGAAAGATTGGCGAAAGCTCGTTCAAGTGTTGAAATGTAGTAATGAGGAATTACAGAGTGCGGTAAATTGTATAACGTCATTACAACCAAAACCAGGTCTTGCGTTTTCTTCAGATAAACCACTTTATATTGTGCCTGATATGGCGGTGAAAAAAGATGGCGATCGCCTCGTTTTACAAATGAATGAGAGAAATATGCCGAGAATTGAAATTCATTCTGAATATAGTGCGCTTCTTAATAATAGTGAAAGTGAAGTAGCATCTTACGTATCAGAAAAGTATCAGCATGTGCAGTGGATTATGCGCAGTTTGAAGCAGAGAAAACAGACGCTGCTGCAAGTGATGAATATTATTATGGAAAAACAACGTGATTTCTTCTGGAAAGGTCCAGAGTATTTAAGACCTCTCGCTTTAAAAGAGGTAGCGGAAGAGTTAAGTGTGCATGAATCAACAATTAGTCGTGCGACGCGAAATAAATATGTGCAAACACCACACGGTTTATTTGAGATGAAATCGTTCTTTAGCAATGCCGTTTCGACGACTGAAGATGAAGCAGTTTCTACAAAACGTGTAAAACAATTTATTCAAACGCTAATTGGGGCAGAGGATAAGAAAAAGCCACTTTCAGATCAAAAGATTTCAAAATTATTAGAAGAAGAGCATGAAATTGTTATTTCTCGAAGAACAGTGGCGAAGTATAGAGAACAAATGCATATCCCAGCTTCGTCATTACGAAAAACGATCGGATAGGTGAAGAAGATGAAAGTTGTACTGTATACTAAAAAAGATTGTGGCCTTTGTGTGAAGGCGAAACAAGTTTTACAGGAAGTACAATGTGAATATTCTTTTCAAATCGAGGAAATAGATATATATGAAGATAATGACCTTTTAGAAAAATATCACTTAATGATTCCAGTTGTAGAAATGGACGGAAAACAAGTAGAATATGGTAACATTCACAAAGGTGTCATAATAAACTATATAAAGAATGCAGTTAAGAGTTGAATAAGTTTCTATCTCCTGTTACAATAATACACGTAGCAGGGATTATTTTTTTAACCTATGTGGGACACAAAATGTCACTACGGGACGTAAAGTGACCACGAAGGAAAAATGAACCGATGTAGTGAGGAGAAAAGATATGCGCTCATGGATTCAGAACACAAAAAAATTATTACCTGATCTGCTACCTGTTATGCAAACGAGAATGCAAATTCTTCAATACATTAGGCTCATGCAGCCGATTGGAAGAAGAAACTTATCAGCAAGCCTCGGTATGACAGAACGAGTATTGCGAAGTGAAGTTCAAGTTTTGAAAGAACAAAACTTAGTTCACGTCGCTTCTTCTGGAATGACTTTGACAGAAGAAGGAACAGCTTTAGTTCTTGCTTTGGAAGACTTTATGAAAGAAATTTCCGGGTTAAAGGTTTTAGAAAAGCAACTTAAGGAAACATTAGACTTGGATGAAGTTTTCGTTGTCCCTGGTGATAGTGATGAATCACCTTGGGTCAAACTGGAGATGGGCCGTGCTTGTGTGACTTGTATAAAAGACCGTCTGACAGCGAATAATATCGTTGCTGTGGCTGGAGGAACTACGCTAGCTGCTGCTGCGGACATGATGCAACTTGATTGCAAAGATTTACATATGCTATTTGTCCCAGCACGTGGTGGAATTGGAGAAGGTGTTGAATTAGAAGCCAATACCATTTGTGCCAAGATGGCGCAAAATACGATGAGTAATTATCGCTTATTGTATGTTCCAGACCATGTTAGTAGCGAAGCATATGCGTCTATTGTGACAGAGCCTTCCGTGAAAGAAGTTCTTGAGTTGATTCGATCTTCCAATATCGTCATTCATGGAATAGGTGATGCGTTAACAATGGCACGTCGCAGAAGTACTTCAGAAGCAGATTGGTTAAAGATTCAGGCAAGCGAAGCAGTTGGCGAAGCTTTCGGTTACTACTTTAATGAAGAAGGAAATGTTGTTCATAAAGTAAGAACAGTTGGTATGCAACTTGAGGATTTACAAAATGTATCTCACGTTGTTGCAGTCGCTGGAGGTTCTTCAAAGGCAAAAGCAATACAGGCTGTAATAAAGCAAGGGCACACTTCAATTCTAATTACAGATGAAGGTGCAGCAAAACAATTAACAAAGGGTTTTACCCTTTAATATAATCCCCCAAGGAGGAAATTCAAATGACTAAAATTGGTATTAATGGATTTGGACGTATCGGACGTAACGTATTCCGCGCAGCTCTTAACAACTCTGAGGTAGAAGTAGTAGCAATCAACGACTTAACAGATGCTAAAACATTAGCTCACCTTTTAAAATATGACACAGTTCACGGAACTTTAAATGCAGAAGTATCTGCTAACGAAAACAGCATCGTTGTTAACGGTAAAGAAATTAAAGTTATCGCTGAGCGTGACCCAGCTCAATTACCATGGAGCGACTACGGAGTAGAAGTAGTAGTAGAATCTACTGGCCGTTTCACTAAAAAATCAGACGCTGAAAAACACTTAGGTGGATCAGTTAAGAAAGTTATCATCTCAGCTCCAGCTTCTGACGAAGATATCACTGTAGTTATGGGTGTTAACCATGAACAATACGATGCAGCTAACCACAACGTAGTATCTAACGCTTCTTGTACTACAAACTGTCTAGCTCCATTCGCTAAAGTATTAAACGAAAAATTCGGCGTAAAACGCGGAATGATGACAACAATTCACTCTTACACTAACGACCAACAAATCTTAGACTTACCACACAAAGATTTACGTCGTGCTCGTGCAGCAGCTGAAAACATGATCCCAACATCTACTGGTGCAGCTAAAGCTGTAGCATTAGTATTACCAGAACTTAAAGGTAAATTAAACGGTGGCGCTGTACGTGTTCCAACTGCTAACGTTTCTCTTGTTGACTTAGTTGTTGAACTTGACAAAGAAGTAACAGTTGAAGATGTAAACGCAGCATTCAAAGCAGCAGCTGAAGGCGAATTAAAAGGTATCCTTGGATACAGCGAAGAGCCATTAGTATCTATCGACTATAACGGATGTACAGCTTCTTCTACAATCGATGCATTATCTACAATGGTAATGGAAGGTAACATGGTTAAAGTACTTTCTTGGTACGATAACGAAACTGGTTACTCTAACCGCGTAGTAGACTTAGCAGCTTACATGACTTCAAAAGGTCTTTAATTCTTAATTATATAAGTTATCAATGACAAAACGAGGGAGAGGGTTTGTTCCCTCTCTCTCTTCTTTCGTTTTAAAAGCAAATGTGTTAAGCTTTTGAATGGGTTTTGTCAATCCTAACTAGTAGTCGGAGGGAAATCCAATGAACAAAAAATCAATTCGTGACGTAGATTTAAAAGGTAAGCGTGTATTTTGCCGCGTTGATTTCAACGTACCTATGAAAGAAGGCAAAATTACAGATGAAACTCGTATCCGTGCAGCTCTTCCTACAATTCAATATTTAGTAGAGCAAGGTGCGAAAGTTATTTTAGCAAGCCACTTAGGCCGTCCAAAAGGTCAAGCAGTAGAAGAATTACGTCTTACTCCAGTAGCAGCACGTTTAGGCGAGCTTCTTGGTAAAGATGTTAAAAAAACGGACGAAGCATTCGGACCAGTTGCACAAGAAATGGTTGCAGCAATGAACGAAGGCGACGTATTAGTTCTTGAAAACGTACGTTTCTATGCGGGCGAAGAAAAGAACGATGCAGAACTTGCGAAAGAATTTGCAGCACTTGCTGACATCTTCGTAAACGATGCATTCGGTGCAGCTCACCGTGCTCATGCTTCTACAGCAGGTATCGCAGACTACCTACCAGCAGTATCTGGTCTATTAATGGAAAAAGAGTTAGATGTACTTGGTAAAGCACTTTCTAACCCAGAACGTCCATTTACAGCTATCATCGGTGGTGCGAAAGTAAAAGATAAAATCGGTGTAATTCGTCATCTATTAGACAAAGTAGATAACTTAATCATCGGTGGCGGACTTGCTTACACATTCGTTAAAGCTTTAGGTCATGAAATTGGTCTATCTCTATGTGAAGACGACAAGATTGAACTAGCTAAAGAATTTATGCAACTTGCAAAAGAAAAAGGCGTAAACTTCTACATGCCAGTTGATGTTGTAATCACTGAGGAATTCTCTGAAACTGCAACAACTAAAATCGTTGGTATCGACTCTATCCCTTCTAACTGGGAAGGCGTGGACATCGGTCCTAAAACACGTGAAATTTATGCAGATGTAATTAAAAATTCTAAGCTTGTTGTATGGAATGGACCAATGGGTGTATTCGAAATGACTCCATTCGCAGAAGGTACAAAAGCAGTAGGACAAGCATTAGCAGATGCAGAAGATACATACTCTGTTATCGGCGGTGGTGACTCTGCAGCAGCTGTTGAAAAATTCGGTATGGCTGATAAAATGAGCCACATTTCTACTGGCGGCGGTGCGTCATTAGAATTCATGGAAGGTAAAGAGCTTCCAGGTGTAGTTTGTCTTAACGACAAATAAGTAGCAGCCAAAGAAAAAGGACGGTGCAAAGCATGCGTAAACCAATTATCGCAGGTAACTGGAAAATGAATAAAACTCTATCTGAAGCAGTTAGCTTCGTAGAGGAAGTTAAAGGTCAAATCCCAGCAGCTTCAGCTGTTGATGCAGTAGTTTGCTCTCCAGCTCTATTCTTAGAGCGCCTTGTAGCAGCAACTGAAGGAACTGACTTACAAGTAGGTGCACAAAACATGCACTTCGAAAAAAATGGTGCATTCACTGGCGAAATTAGCCCAGTAGCACTTAGCGACTTAAAAGTTGGCTATGTAGTACTTGGCCACTCTGAGCGTCGTGAAATGTTTGCTGAAACAGACGAATCAGTAAACAAAAAGACTATCGCAGCATTTGAACATGGTTTAACACCAATCGTATGTTGTGGTGAGACTTTAGAAGAGCGCGAAAGCGGAAAAACATTTGATCTAGTAGCAGGTCAAGTGACAAAAGCACTTGCAGGTTTAACAGAAGAGCAAGTTAAAGCAACTGTTATCGCTTATGAGCCAATCTGGGCTATCGGTACAGGTAAATCTTCTTCTTCTGCAGACGCAAACGAAGTATGTGCGCACATCCGTAAAGTTGTTGCAGAAGCTGTTTCTCCAGAAGCTGCAGAAGCTGTTCGTATCCAATACGGCGGTAGCGTAAAACCAGAAAACATTAAAGAGTATATGGCACAATCTGACATCGACGGCGCTTTAGTTGGCGGTGCTAGCTTAGAGCCTGCTTCGTTCTTAGGTCTTCTGGGGGCGGTAAAATGAGAAAGCCAACAGCTTTAATCATTCTTGACGGTTTCGGACTTCGTGAAGAAACTTACGGGAATGCTGTAGCACAAGCTAAGAAACCTAATTTTGATGGTTACTGGAACAAATTCCCTCATACAACGCTTACAGCTTGTGGTGAGGCGGTAGGTCTTCCAGAAGGTCAAATGGGTAACTCTGAGGTTGGTCACTTAAATATCGGTGCTGGCCGCGTAGTATATCAAAGCTTAACACGCGTTAACGTTGCAATTCGTGAAGGTGAGTTCGATAAGAACGAAACTTTCCAAAATGCAATTAAAAGCGTAAAAGAAAAAGGTACTGCACTTCATTTATTCGGTTTACTTTCTGACGGTGGTGTGCACAGTCACATGAACCATATGTTTGCTCTTCTTCGCTTAGCAGCAAAAGAAGGCGTGGAGAAAGTTTATATCCATGCATTCTTAGACGGCCGCGATGTTGGACCACAAACAGCAAAAGGTTATATCGATGCAACGAATGAAGTAATTAAAGAAACAGGAGTAGGACAATTCGCGACTATCTCTGGTCGTTATTACTCTATGGACCGTGACAAGCGTTGGGATCGCGTAGAAAAATGTTACAGTGCTATGGTGAATGGTGAAGGCCCTACTTATAAATCAGCAGAAGAGTGTGTAGAAGACTCTTATGCGAACGGTATCTATGATGAATTCGTATTGCCGTCTGTAATTGTTAACGAAGATAACACGCCAGTTGCAACAATCAATGATGATGATGCAGTTATCTTCTATAACTTCCGTCCAGACCGTGCAATTCAAATTGCTCGTGTATTTACAAACGAAGACTTCCGTGAGTTCGATCGTGGTGAAAAAGTACCTCACATTCCAGAATTCGTATGTATGACACACTTCAGTGAAACTGTAGATGGTTACGTGGCATTCAAGCCAATGAACCTTGATAACACTTTAGGTGAAGTTGTTGCGCAAGCGGGATTAAAGCAACTTCGCATCGCGGAAACTGAAAAGTATCCGCACGTTACATTCTTCTTTAGCGGTGGTCGTGAGGCTGAATTCCCAGGAGAAGAGCGTATCTTAATTAACTCACCAAAGGTTGCAACGTATGACTTGAAACCTGAAATGAGCATTTACGAAGTAACGGACGCTTTAGTAAATGAAATCGAAAATGATAAACATGATGTTATCATTCTTAACTTTGCGAACTGTGATATGGTTGGCCATTCTGGGATGATGGAACCAACAATTAAAGCAGTAGAAGCAACTGACGAATGTTTAGGAAAAGTTGTAGAAGCAATTCTTGCAAAAGATGGTGTAGCACTTATTACTGCTGACCATGGTAATGCTGATCAGGAGTTAACTGCTGATGGCGGTCCTATGACAGCTCATACAACTAACCCGGTTCCTTTCATCGTTACAAAAAATGATGTAGAGCTTCGTGAAGGTGGTATTTTAGGAGATATCGCTCCAACAATGCTTACACTTTTAAATGTGGAACAACCGAAAGAAATGACAGGTAAAACAATTATTAAATAATTTGCTTATATAAAAAGGAGAGAATTTATTATGTCAACAATTATTGATGTTTATGCTCGCGAAGTCCTTGACTCTCGTGGTAACCCAACTGTAGAAGTAGAAGTTTACACAGAAAGCGGCGCTTTCGGACGCGCTATCGTACCAAGTGGTGCATCTACTGGTGAGCACGAAGCAGTAGAATTACGTGACGGTGACAAATCTCGTTACCTTGGTAAAGGTGTTGTTAACGCAGTAAACAACGTTAACGAAATTATCGCTCCAGAAATCGCTGGTTTCGATGTAACTGACCAAGCTGGTATCGACCGTGCTATGATCGAATTAGATGGCACTCCAAACAAAGGTAAACTAGGCGCTAACGCTATCCTTGGTGTATCTATGGCAGTAGCTCACGCAGCAGCTGACTTCGTAGGTCTTCCATTATACCGTTACCTTGGTGGATTCAATGCAAAACAATTACCAACTCCAATGATGAACATCATCAACGGTGGTTCTCACGCTGATAACAACGTTGACTTCCAAGAGTTCATGATCTTACCAGTTGGTGCTCCAACATTCAAAGAATCAATCCGTATGGGTGCTGAAGTATTCCATGCACTTAAAGCTGTATTACATGACAAAGGTCTTAACACTGCAGTAGGTGACGAAGGTGGATTCGCTCCAAACCTTGGTTCTAACCGTGAAGCTCTAGAAGTAATCATCGAAGCTATCGAAAAAGCTGGTTACAAAGCTGGCGAGAACGTATTCTTAGGAATGGACGTTGCTTCTTCTGAGTTCTACAACAAAGAAACTGGTAAATATGACCTTGCAGGCGAAGGCCGTACTGGCTTAACTTCTGCAGAAATGGTTGATTTCTACGAAGAGCTTTGCAAAGACTTCCCAATCATCTCTATCGAAGATGGTTTAGACGAAAACGACTGGGATGGTCACAAATTATTAACTGAGCGTATCGGTGATAAAGTACAATTAGTTGGTGACGATTTATTCGTAACTAACACTCAAAAACTTGCTGAAGGTATCGAAAAAGGTATCTCTAACTCAATCTTAATTAAAGTTAACCAAATCGGTACTTTAACTGAGACTTTCGAAGCTATCGAAATGGCTAAACGTGCTGGTTACACAGCAGTTGTATCTCACCGTTCTGGTGAAACTGAAGATGCTACAATCGCTGACATCGCAGTTGCAACTAACGCTGGCCAAATCAAAACTGGTTCTATGAGCCGTACTGACCGTATTGCTAAGTACAACCAATTATTACGCATCGAAGACGAACTAGGCGAAATCGCTGTTTACGATGGTATCAAATCTTTCTATAACATCAAACGATAATTGTAGAAAATAAACGACAGACCGTGAGAAATCACGGTCTGTTTTTTTATGTTAAAATTGTTCACCTGTCATAAGTGACATGAAATGTTTGAAGAAGCGGTTATAATCAAAATCAATTGCTATTTGATGACTCGGCCAATCAATAAATGGTTTAGGTTCTCCTAAAGAGCGAAATTCTCCAATGCTTGCCCCCTGTGCATAAGATTCTGTCATGACAACGATAGGTGATTTGTGATAGGTAAACATAGAGTTATCAAGTAAAGCGAGTATTGGCATTGTGTCATGGAAGGGGCTGCCCTTTAAATGTGGTAGGGCGTCTTTATAATATCCGTAGTAATAATGATCGAATAACGGTTTGACAAGTGGGGCTTTTCCTTTGGCCTCAATGTATTCGGCCATTTCTGGTGTAATGATGGAATATTGGGTGACGTTTAATGGGTATATGTACATGTTAGCTGCGGATTGAAGGACTATATTAGCTGCAGTAGGGTCGCCATAAAAGTTTGCTTCGGAAATAGGGGTAACATTACCAGGATGTAAAAAGGCACCGCCCATTACGTAGTAGGGTTTAACTTGCTCCATTAATTGTTTACATACGATAAATAAAATTGCTAGGGAGGTAAGTCTTCCTAAGCTCACAATAATTAATTCATCTTTATACTGTTCAATAAGAGGAATAACTTCAAAAAAATTCTCCATTTCTTCGTTAGTTACATTCACCTTTGGAATAATTGGCCCGAGCCCTTGTTTCCCGTGTACATCTGTAAAAAAAGCAGGAGGAGCACCAGTAATTGGACGTTCTGATCCACCAAAGATTTTGATATTTCTACCCTTTACTTCGCTTGTAAGAAAATGAGCATTTTCTACGGCCATTTTTTTTGGAACATTGCCATAATCAGCAACGATACCGACGATTTCTATTTCATTGATAAAGAATGCTAAGAGGAGAGCCATCGTATCATCAATCCCAGGATCACAAAAAATGAGAACTTTTTTGGGCATATGTTCACCACCTATCTTGTTTATCCCGTACAAACCCGCTTGGTGAGGAATGATCAATGGGGATGAGGAAACCCTCAATGATTAAAGTTTCACTTTATATATTATGTAAGTTTAAGGATAAAAAGATTATTTTATTGAAATAACAGTCTTATAAATTCAGAAAATAAAAACTTTTTATATTAGGTCAAGGTTTTTGACGTAATTTTCGTTTGGAAATGCAGTCATATCAAGGTTGTAAGCGTGTAACATAGGCTGTTTTTGCTGTCAAGTTGATAAATTGCAGCTTTTTACAATTTATACTATGATAAAGATATTAACAGAAGATCGTATAAACATGAGGGATGATGAACATGAAATTTACAAAGATTCTTGTCCAAATTGCTGCTCTTTACGTGTTTTATATGGTTGGAACTTGGGTGCAAGAAATGTTAAACATTCCAATTCCAGGAAGTTTGATAGGGATGTTCCTCTTACTTGTTTTACTTAGCCTAAAAGTTCTTCCAGTGAAATGGTTCGATTTAGGAGCAGAAACACTCGTTGCTATTATGCCGTTTTTATTAATTCCGCCAACGCTTGGCCTAATGAATTACGGTGCTTTTTTTATGAGTAAAGGAATTTCTCTTTTCATTACAGTTGTAGCGAGTACATTTTTAATTATTATTGTCGCAGGACATACAGGACAATATCTTGCGAATAGGAAGGAAAGAGAGTCGCGATGAGCCAAATATTAATCGGAATCGGTTGGGTTCTTTTTACGGTGCTATTATATCAATTATCTAAAAAAATCTATAAATTATTTCCAACACCATTCACCATTCCAATGCTTGTAGCAACAGGATTAATGGCTTTCCTATTTATCGTGCTTGATATACCATATCAACATTATATGGAAAGTGGTGGTGGCTGGATTGCAAAGCTACTTGGACCCGGTGTTGTAGCATTTGCAATTCCTCTTTATAAACAACGTCATGTTCTGCAAAAATATGTTGTACCGATTGCTGGCGGGGTATTAGTAGGTACAACAGTCGCAATCGCTAGTGATTTTGCTATTGCTTCACTTATGGGAACAGATAAAAGCTTAATCTTATCGTCTTTACCAAAATCGGTAACAATGCCAGTTGCGATGAGCGTTTCTGAACAAGTTGGTGGTGTACCTTCCTTAACAGCAGCTTTCGTTGTTATCGCAGGTATTACTGGAACAATTACAGGACCTCTCTTATTAAAATGGAGCCGTGTTACAAACTCAGTTGGTAAAGGTATCGGATTTGGATGTGCTTCTCATATTATGGGTGTTATGAGAGCAATGAAAAATAACGAGCATGAAGGTGTTATTGGATCGGTAACAATGACATTAACAGCAATTTTGACATGTTTACTTGGACCGTTATTTGCAATGATGTTTATGTAATAGAAGAAAAGCGAGGGCAACTCTATAGCTCTCGCTTTTCTATAGGATTTATGCTACAGTTACAATAACTGAATCTTTGTAGGAGGTACGCCAAGTGCATACGTTATTATCCGTTTTACTTATTACTGTATCGATTTTAATGATTGTTATGGTACTTATGCAGTCTAGTAATAGCTCAGGCCTTTCAGGTGCAATTTCAGGCGGTGCAGAGCAATTATTTGGTAAGCAAAAAGCACGTGGAATTGAAGCAGTATTAAACCGTATTACAATTGTTTTAGCTGTATTGTTCTTTGTATTAACAATTGCTGTTACGTACTTAAACTTATAGAATTGAAAGAAGAAGCGTTAGTAAGATGTACTAATGGTTCTTCTTTTTTGTTTTGCCATTTGAAAGATGTTTCTAATTAGATTATAGAAATGTAAATATGGTACACTAGATATAGAAAGAATACGACTAGATTACAGAAGAGAAAGAGGAGAAGTACATGATGAAATTAGCATCTCCGAAACCATTTACATTTGAGGGTGGAGACCGCGCTGTTTTATTACTACATGGATTCACAGGGAACTCAGCTGATGTACGTATGTTAGGGCGTTTCTTAGAAAAGAAAGGCTATACTTGTCATGCGCCAATTTATAAAGGGCACGGTGTACCACCAGAAGAGCTTGTTCATACAGGCCCTACAGATTGGTGGCAAGATGTAACGGAGGCATATCAGCTTTTAAAAGATAAAGGTTTTGAGAAAATTGCTGTTGTTGGATTGTCACTTGGCGGCGTATTTTCTTTAAAATTAGGTTATACAGTACCGGTTTTAGGTGTAGTACCAATGTGTGCACCGATGTATATTAAGAGCGAAGAAACGATGTACCAAGGTATATTGGCATATGCCCGCGAATATAAAAAACGTGAGCAAAAATCACCAGAACAAATTGAACAAGAAATGTTGGAATTCCAAAAGACACCGATGAATACATTAAAAGCATTACAACAATTAATTGCTGACGTACGTAACAATGTGGATATGATTTATGCACCAACATTTGTTGTACAAGCGCGTCATGACGAAATGATTAATACAGATAGTGCTAACATTATTTATAACGGTGTAGAATCTACGTTAAAAGACATTAAATGGTATGAAGACTCTACGCATGTCATTACACTTGATAAACAACGTGACGAGCTACATGAGGATGTATATAACTTCTTGGAGCAACTAGATTGGTAAGATCTAGTTGCCTCTTTTTTTCATAAGGAATTTTTTGTGAAAACTGTAAAAATCATAAGGGGAGTATTGAAGTTTCGCTTTATACATCCCCTATCTTTCGGATACACTAAATAATATAAGGTTTTAAAGGAGGTATTTTTGCTTGGAAGAAATCACACAAGAACATATTGATAAGTTGTTATTATTTATGAGAGAAGAAGCGTATAAACCGCTAACGATACAAGAGTTAGAAGAGGCATTTGGAATTGAAGGTTCTGAGGGCTTTAAAGATTTTGTAAAGGCACTTGTAATGATGGAAGAGAAGGGACTTGTTATTCGTACACGTAGCAACCGTTACGGTCTTCCTGAAAAGATGAATTTAGTAAGAGGTAAGTTAATTGGACATGCACGTGGTTTTGCATTCGTTGTACCAGACGAGAAGAAAACGGGAGACGATGATCTTTTCATCCCTCCTACAGAATTAAACGGTGCACTTCATGGCGATACAGTATTAGCACGACTTAGTTCTCAATCGAGCGGTTCACGTCAAGAAGGTTCAATTGTACGCATTTTAGAGCGTGGAACGAAAGAACTTGTTGGTACATATACAGAATCGAAAAACTTTGGCTTTGTTATACCTGACAATAAGCGCTGGACGAGTGATATCTTTATCTTGAAAAGTGCATCAATGGGTGCTGTAGAAGGTCATAAGGTAGTTGTGAAAATTACGAGCTACCCAGAAAACCGTTTAAGTGCAGAAGGTGAAGTTATTCAAATTCTAGGTCATAAAAATGATCCAGGAGTAGATATTTTATCTGTCATTCATAAACATCATTTACCTTTAGCATTCCCTGAAGAAGTGATGGAGCATGCAAACAGTGTACCAGAAACGATTTCAGAAGAAGATTTAAAAGATCGCCGTGATTTACGTGATCAAATGATCGTAACGATTGATGGTGCAGATGCGAAAGATTTAGATGACGCTGTTACAGTAACGAAGCTTGAGAACGGCAATTACAAGCTAGGCGTTCACATTGCGGATGTAAGTCATTACGTTCAAGAAGGTTCTCCAATTGATGTAGAAGCAGCGGAAAGAGCGACAAGTGTGTATCTTGTTGACCGTGTAATTCCAATGATTCCACATCGTCTATCTAACGGTATTTGCTCATTAAATCCGAAAGTAGACCGTCTGACTTTATCTTGTGAAATGGAAATCAACAACTTAGGTGATGTTGTTAAACACGAGATTTTCCAAAGTGTGATTAAAACGACAGAGCGTATGACGTATGCTGACGTAAGAAGCATTTTAGAAGATGAGGACGAAGAGTTAATTAAGCGTTATGAGCCATTAGTACCGATGTTTAAAGAGATGGGGCAATTGGCACAAATTCTACGTGAAAAACGTATGCGCCGTGGTGCAATTGACTTTGACTTTAAAGAAGCGAAAGTATTAGTAGATGAAGAAGGAAAACCGACTGATGTTGTTATGCGCGATCGTTCTGTATCAGAGAAGTTAATTGAAGAATTTATGCTTGTTGCGAACGAAACAGTAGCAGAGCACTTCCACTGGATGAACGTACCGTTTATGTACCGTGTCCATGAAGATCCGAAAGAAGATAAGCTTGAGCGTTTCTTCGAGTTTGTAACGAACTTCGGATATGCGGTAAAAGGACGTGCGAATGAAGTGCACCCTCGTGCGCTGCAACAAATTCTTGAAATGGTTCAAGGACAGCCAGAAGAAGTAGTTATTTCAACGGTTATGCTTCGTTCTATGAAGCAAGCACGTTACGATTCGGAGAGCTTAGGACATTTCGGCTTATCAACTGAGTTCTACACGCATTTCACATCGCCAATTCGTCGTTACCCAGATACGATTGTTCATAGATTAATTCGTGAATACATCATTAACGGTAAAGTCGACAGTGAAACACAAGCAAAATGGCGTGAAAACTTACCAGAGATTGCAGAGCACTCTTCTAATATGGAACGCCGTGCTGTTGAAGCAGAGCGTGAAACAGACGAAATGAAAAAAGCAGAGTATATGGTCGATAAGATCGGTGAAGAGTATGACGGTATGATTAGCTCTGTAACAAACTTCGGTCTGTTTGTAGAGCTTCCAAATACGATTGAAGGTCTTGTACACGTTAGCTACTTAACGGATGATTACTATCGTTACGACGAAAAACATTTCGCAATGATCGGAGAACGTACAGGTAACGTATTCCGCATCGGTGATGAAATTACAATTCGCGTTATTAACGTAAATAAAGACGAGCGTGCAATCGACTTTGAAATCGTTGGTATGAAAGGCACACCTCGCCGTAAGTTCAAAGATCGTCCAGTCGTTATCGAGCAGCCAAGAACAGGCAGAAAGAAACGCGGTGGACGTAGCGAGCGCAGTAATGAGCGTGGCGGTGAACGTGGCACAGGTAGAAAATTTGACCGTGGTGGCAAAGGAAAAGGAAGAGGATCCGCATCTGCATCCACATCCGCAAGTCAGCCAGGGAAAAAAGATGGTAACGGCAAGAAGAAAAAAGGATTTTTCGAAAACGTACCAGGATTCAAGAAGAAAAAGAAAAAGCGTAAGTAAGAAAAGAGTGGCTTCGCTTTGATGAAAAGCGGGGCCGTTTTCTTTTTTCTTCGTGGCTTGAGAGCGAGCCACTTTCGCTTTTTATCGGAATCCAGCTACAGTGGCTAGAATGTTTGGCGGCTTCGCTTCTTCCCCAGAGGCAAAGAGCGCCTCAAGGTCAGAAGCTCCATCCACCTCACATTCTGAACGAGCCACTTTCGCTTTTTGTATAATCCAGCTACAGTGGCTAGAATCTGTTGGCCATTTCACTCCCTCGGACGAAGCAAAAAGCGCTTCTCTGTCGGGAGTTCCAATGTCCAAAGATTCTAAGCGAGCCACTTTCGCTTTTTGTTTACATTTGTTACAATAGTAAAAATAGAGGAGGGACGTTATATGCCAAAGGGTACAGGTAAGGTTATTGCACAGAATAAAAAAGCATTTCATGATTATTTCATCGAAGAAACATACGAAGCAGGGCTTGTCCTTCAAGGAACGGAAATTAAGTCGATTCGCGCTGGTCGCGTGAACTTGAAAGATGCGTTTGCACGTGTACATAATGGTGAAGTATGGGTTCATAATATGCACATTAATACATACGAACAAGGGAATCGTTTCAACCATGATCCACTTCGTACGAGAAAATTACTTCTTCATAAAAAAGAAATTGATAAGCTAGCGGGCGCTGCAAAAGAAACAGGTTACGCATTAGTTCCACTTAGAATCTATTTGAAAAATGGATTTGCAAAAATGGCACTTGGTTTAGCAAAAGGTAAGAAACAATACGATAAACGTCACGATTTAAAAGAGAAAGAAGCAAAACGTGAAATTGCACGCGTGTTCCGTGATCGCCAAAAGATGTAATACAGATATTTACATTTGTAAAACGGCGCGCGTATGATATAATAACTTATGTAAGGTTGTTGCACATTGAAAAACAGCTCTTAGTAGCTATCACGATATTTTCTTCGTATGCTCCATTTTTATCATGGGGACGTTACGGATTCGACAGGGATAGTTCGAGCTTAGGTTGCGAGTCGAGGGGATCGGCCTCGTTAAAACGTCAAAGCCTATAATTGGCAAACAAAACAATCTTTCTTTAGCTGCTTAATTGCACTAAAGGTTCCTCCCTCCATCGTCCATGTGGTAGGGTAAGGGACTCAAACTAAGTGGACTACGCCGGAGTTCGCCGTCTGAGGGCGAAGGAAGAGAACAATCAGACTAGCAACTTGGAAGCCTGTCGATAGGCCGAAGAGTTCGCGAAATGCTAATATATCGACTACACTCGTAGAAGCTTAAGTGCCGATATTTTTGGACGTGGGTTCGACTCCCACCGTCTCCACCAATACATATTTGGTGGTTTTTTTATTTTGTATAACAGGAAGCATAACTTTGCATGATGTGCAGGTTTATGCTTCTTTTTTGTTATGTAAAGATATGCTTCTTCAAAGTGATATTAATTAATAATTCATGTTGTTTTAGAATAAAGTTTGTTCAAGTTAAGCAAATAACCTTGATAAACAAACAAAAAGAAAAAAGCGTGTTTTGAAAAAAGTTTGTTCAAAACACGCCCTTAATATTTTCAATTGGTTTATTCTTTTATAAAAAGTTGGATCATTTCCTATCTATATTGCTCAACAATTCCACCCTATAGCTTAATAAGAAAACCTTTTATTCAAATACAACCATTTCTCCGACATCTATAAATCCAAATCGCTTATAGATATTTTTCCCATCATCTGAAGCCTGTAATACAACTGGTTTTTGTTTATCTGTTGTTTGATTTAGAAGAAATTGAAACATTTCACTGCCAATTCCTTTACCTCTAAATGTTTCTTTTGTCATCACATCATAAATACCATAACTATCTTTGCTTTCTATTAATAAACCAGTAGTTACAGGCATGTCATCTATGCATCCAATAAACATTTGAACTTCTGAACCTAATTTTACTTGTGAAAACTTATTAAAATAACTTTCTAATGCATCTTTTTCTGGTGTACCCTCAAATAAGCTCATGAATACGTCTATATATTTTAAAAGTTCTTCATTATTTTTCACATTAGTAATCATAAGTTGATGGGAAATTCTTTGATCAACATTAAGAGTATTGTCAAGTTTCATCATTACATTACGTTCCGCTTCTTTTAGGTCATATTCTTGCATAAGTTTTGTCCAATCCTCAGTTAAATACTGAGCATCAATCCAAATACTAAAGGGATATTTTTTATATGAAAAATTATCGATTCCATGTCTAATCTTAACTGCATTTTTGATATTTGGAGATTTCGGCAATACAACATTGAATGTATCAGTAGGAATTTCTGTATTTGCTATGATGAAATCTTCTTCCTTTGTAAGTTTTCCACTAACTGTATGAGTAAATACTTTTAATTTTTCTTCCAAATTGTTTATTACTAATTGTTGATTTGTAATCATGTTTTTGCACCTTTCAATTCAATTTAGCGCGCTTTTTTTTATTATAAGGTCAACTAAACACTAAATATACAGTGTTCACAGTATTTACATCCTCCCATAATATTCAGAAAACATTGAAGTGATTTGTTTTCTAGATTTAAAGTAATAGAAAGAATACCGTTTTTTCATTTTGTGGTTTTATAAAATGCTTAAGTTGATGGGAATCGGGCGGTACCTCTGAAACAGAAAATGAAGAACTAGTTATTGATGATAAGCAGATAGATACTATAGCTGACCGTAAACGCCCAATTGGTGAGATCTCATTAAAATTTCACTTTATTCAAATCTCTATATGTTTTGTGTTTTTATCCATACCTATTGTAAGATTATATAGAGTTCTCCTAATAAACTGTTTTAATGGATTATTTAGGAGTTTTAAATTTATAAATCTTAAATTGTTTTTTGGAGATAATTTTTTATCTAACTAAGTTATATTGAAGTAGAGGTGAACCATCGGTGAAGCAGGTTTTAGTAATTAAGAATGAACGGTCTTTAGCGAAGAAAATCGTAAGCGGTCTAACGCAAGAAGGCTATTTCATTTTAAAACTTCACAATGAAAACGAAGGTTTAAATATAATATATGAACAAGATTGGGATATTATCATATTGGATTGGGATTCATTAAGTATATCCGGACCAGAAATTTGTAGACAAATACGATTAGTTAAAACGACACCGATCATTATTGTGACCGACAATGTTTCTAGCAAGGATTGCGTAGCAGGGTTACAAGCAGGAGCAGATGATTATATCAGAAAACCATTTGCGAAAGAAGAATTAGTAGCAAGGGTTCAAGCAATTTTAAGGAGAAGTGATTGTAACCAGCAAAAGGAGATAAACTTTTTTCAGTTTAAAGATCTCTTTGTTGATGCATCAAGCAATATTGTGAAAAAAGGTGGCGAAAACCTGTCGCTTACTAAGCGAGAGTACGATTTACTTGTATTTTTAATCAAGAATAAAAACACAATATTGAGCCGTGAAATGCTTTTGAATCAAGTATGGGGATATAACGTAGTAGTAAATCCAAATGTAGTAGACTTATATATTGGGTATGTAAGAAAAAAGTTAAAGTGCGAGAAGAAAGACAGATATATTCAAACGATACATGGCAGAGGCTATTCAATGATTGACTGATAAAAATAAGATAATAAAAAATGAGTAAAATTATTTCATTCGGTTTTACTCATTTTTTTATTAAATATGATAATCAAATAGTTTCTTAGAAGTATTAAAAGACGTGAAAAAATGGATTACGAAAATATTAGCTATTAATGAGCGTGTTTTGTAGAGGAAATCATGGTTAATCAACACGCCTGACGTCACATATTACTTTTTATGCCTGATTTTATGAATTCACACCATTCACAAGATTTTCACAGAATTAATGACTATACTAATTAACAGGATGTTCAAATGAAAATGATTATCAATAGCGATTCAATTGAATAAAAGTTACCTTCTAATTCAATCTATGGATGTCATCATTTTCGAAATAAATCACACTATAAGGAGTATACATATGAAAAAATCTATGCTTTTAAAATTAGTGAGTATTCTAGCAGTTTTCACTTTAATGTTAGTAGCTTGCTCAGATTCAAGTAAAGAAACTTCGAAGGCTAATAATAAAGATAATGGTAGTGATAAGCCAAAAACGGTTGAAATCACTGATGCTCATGGAACTGTTAAAGTCCCTGTAAACCCAAAGAATGTAGTTGCTTTGGATAACAGAACTTTTGAAACTTTATCTGATTGGGGAATTAAATTAGCGGCTGCTCCAAAGGATATCATGCCTGCTGATTCAGCATATAAAAAGGATGAAAAAGTTCAAAATATTGGGAATCACCGTGAACCAAATCTAGAAATTATTGCAGCGGCAAACCCTGACCTTGTAATCGTTGGTCAAAGATTTGCTGACCATTACGAAGAAATCAAAAAATTAGTACCAAATGCAGCAGTTATTGATCTTAATTTTGATGTTTCTGAGAAAGCTACTAAGCCTGGCGAAAACTTAGTAAAAGGACTTAAAGATTCTACAATTACTTTAGGAAAAATCTTTAATAAAGATAAAGAAGCTAAACAATTAGTAGCTGATTTTGATAAATCTATTGAAAAAGCAAAATCTGCTTATAACGGAAAAGATAAAGTTATGAGTGTTATCGTTACTGGTGGTAATATTGGTTTTGCTGCTCCACATTCTGGTCGCGTTTGGGGACCAATGTATGAAATTTTCGGTTGGACTCCAGCGTTAGAAGTTTCAAATTCTACTGCAGGTCATAAAGGTGATGACGTTTCTGTTGAAGCTATTGCACAAACAAATCCTGATTGGATTTTCGTATTAGATCGTGATGCTGCAACATCTGATGCAGCTAAGTCAACACCTGCTAAGGATGTTATTTCTAAATCACCTGCTCTTCAAAACACAACTGCTGTTTCTAAAAAACAAGTTATTTATGCACCAGAAGATACTTACACAAATGAATCAATTCAAACTTATATAGAGTTATTTGGAAATATGGCAAAAACTTTAGCTAAGTAGTGTAAAGGGGTACGAAACAGTGTCAAAAAATATGATTTCTAGGGTTGAGAATATTTCTCAACCCCAGTTTTATAATCAAAATAAAATATGGACAAAACCTTTTATAATAGCAGTTATAGTTGTTATAATTTTAGGGATTATATCACTGTTTACTGGAGTTTATGATATACGTGGACAAGAGGACGGGACAGAGATGTTTTTCATAACTCGTGTTCCGAGAACAGCTGCATTAATGCTTACTGGAGCTGCGATGGCGATGGCAGGGCTCGTAATGCAACTCATTACACAGAATCGCTTTGTTGAACCTACTACAACGGGGACTATTGAATGGTCAGGCTTAGGCCTGCTTTTTGTGTATTTATTATTTCCTGCCCCGACTTTAGTTCAAAGAATGACTGGTGCAATCATTTTTTCTTTTATAGGAACTATGATTTTCTTTCTATTTTTAAGAAGAGTTAAGCTTCGTTCGTCTTTAATTGTTCCGATTATTGGATTGATGCTTGGAGCAGTAATTTCTGCAGTGTCTACTTTTTTAGGACTCCTTTTTCAAAAGACGCAAAGTATTGAAACTTGGTTTGTAGGTTCATTTGCTAACATTCAGGTGGGAAGATATGAATATTTATGGCTGATTGTTATCATTACTTTTCTTATTTTTATGTATGCTAATAGATTGACTTTAGCTGGACTAGGAGAAGATGTCGCAACAAGTCTTGGAGTTAATTACAATAGAATTGTTCTTTTTGGGACTGCTCTTATCTCTGTTGCAGTTGGAATTGTTGCAGCTGTTATTGGACACTTACCTTTCTTAGGATTAATTGTGCCAAATATCGTTTCAATGTTTAGAGGTGATGATCTTAGGAGTAATTTACCTTGGGTTTGTGTGATCGGAATGGGATCAATAACTGCCTGTGACATCATTTCTCGAACAATTATACAGCCTTTTGAATTACCTGTTTCTTTAATACTTGCAACAGTGGGAGCAGTCGTGTTTATTACTATTTTATTGAGACAAAGAAAACCAAGGAGGCTACGATGATCACATTAGAATATAGAAAAAAAGAAAATGTCGAAATCGATTCTAGCCTTCATAATGAAAGTAGATCAGCTAGCGCTTTTCGTTCTAAGAAGGAAGCAAGGCGTTATTGGATTTTACTGATAACATTGATTGGTTTAGGTCTCCTTTCTTCATATGGCCTTTTAGTGTATAACAATCCAGTTCCGATAGATTCACCTTCTTTTATCCCAGTTGTTAAGAGAAGGATAGTAGCTATTGTTGCAATGATTATTGCTGCGGTTTGCCATAGCTTGTCGACAGTTGCTTTCCAATCTATTACGAATAATAAAATTATTACTCCTTCACTTTTAGGTTTCGAATCACTTTATTCAGCAATTCAAACGAGTACAGTATTCTTCTTTGGTGCTAGTGCGTTAATAAATTTTAATGGAATTGGCTCATTTTTATTCCAAGTTGTTGTTATGGTCTTCATGAGTTTAATACTTTATGGATGGTTACTTTCCGGTAAATACGGGAATTTACAACTTATGCTTTTAGTTGGAATTATTATTGGTACCGGGCTAAATTCTGTGTCAACTTTCATGAGAAAACTACTTGCGCCTTCAGAATTTGATATTTTACAAGCAAGATTATTTGGTTCTGTTAATCATGCAGATCCTGCATATTTTCCTATTGTAATTCCTATGATCATAATTGTAGCGGTATTAATTTTTGCTCATTCTAAGAATTTGAATGTTTTGTCACTAGGAAAAGATGTTGCTACTTCTTTTGGAGTTAAATACCAACCTAGTGTAATTTATACGCTTGTATTAGTAGCTATTTTAATGTCCATTTCAACAGCTCTAATTGGGCCACTCACTTTCTACGGCTTTTTAGTGGCAACTTTGAGTTATCAGGCAGCGTCAACTTATGATCATAGATATATTTTTCCGATGGCTTTTGCTATAGGATTTTTAATAATGACGAGCGCATACTTTTTAATGTATCATGTATTCCATGCTCAAGGTGTAGTTTCAGTTATTATTGAATTATTTGGTGGAATCATATTCTTAACTATAGTTTTAAGGAAGAGGGCTTTATGATAAAAATCGATAATGTTAAAAAGTTCTATACTGATAAGGTAAAAATAGGACCTTTGGATATTGAAATACCAAAAGCAGGCTTTACTTCTTTAATTGGACCAAATGGTGCCGGAAAGTCAACAACACTTTTGATGATTGGCAGACTTTTAGATATGGATGAAGGCCAAATTCAGGTAGCAAATATGGATGTTTCTGAATCCAAATCAAAAGATTTAGCAAAAGTTTTGACTATATTGCGACAAGAAAATCATTTTGTAACTAGGCTTACTGTGAGACAACTAGTTGGATTTGGGCGCTTTCCTTATTCAAAGGGAAGATTGACTAAAGAAGATGAGGCTATCATCTCTAAATATATCGATTTCTTAGATTTAACTAGTTTAGAGAATAGATATTTAGATGAGCTTTCTGGTGGTCAAAGACAAAGGGCATATGTAGCGATGGTATTGTGCCAAGAGACGGAATATGTACTTTTGGACGAACCTCTGAACAACCTTGATGTTGCTCGTTCTGTTCAAATGATGGAGCATTTGAGACGTGCAGCTAATGAATTTGGACGAACAATTTTGACTGTCATGCATGACATAAATTTTGCAGCTAAATACTCGGATAAAATTTGTGCTATGAAAGATGGACAAATTGCTGCTTTTGGAACAGTAGAAGAAGTTATGGACCCAACACTTTTGACAGATATTTTTGAAACAAAAATAGAAATTATTAATGGTCCTTATGGGCCGATCGCAGTTTATTAGTTATAAAATGTCTTGCGTAGATTATGCAAGCTACTCTAGTTGAAGTTGCTGTCTATATTTTATAGGCAGCAGCTTTTTTTATGTGATTACTCATAAAATGCAAAAGAATGCTTCACCTTTTCAAGTATGTACCAAACGAAAAAATATCTCTGTATAATTTTTCAAAAGAATTCAGCTTGTTTTTTGTATATGTAATATTGCATATCAGAGTGTATTGATAAAAGTGTAAGGGGTCACTATAATGAGGGCATAAAGATAAATCACATTTTCGTAGCAATAAAAAGGAGGAAATAATATGGAAATCGCAATGGCAGTTTTAAAATTTGTAGGTGGCGTAATCCCGTTAATTCAAGAACTTTTAAAAGCATTTATGTAAATTTATTAGTTAGCAATCATTTATCAATCATTATCATATTTTACTAAAAAAAGAACGGGGTGATTTTTCTGAATATTAAGAAAAACACTAAAAGAAGAAAGTTCCTTGCATGTTTATTAGTTAGTCTATGCACTATTAATTATTCATCTATTTCCTTCGCAGAAACACAAGCAAGTAATGCAACTGATGTAACCAAAAATGCTAGTGGCATTGATACTGGTATAGCAAATCTTAAATATAATAATCAAGAGGTTTTAGCTGTAAATGGTGATAAAGTAGAAAGTTTTGTTCCGAAAGAAAGTATCAATTCAAATGGTAAATTTGTAGTAGTGGAACGCGAGAAAAAATCACTTACAACGTCACCAGTCGATATTTCAATTATTGATTCTGTAGTGAATCGCACGTATCCAGGAGCTGTACAACTTGCTAATAAAGCTTTTGCAGACAATCAACCGAGTTTATTAGTGGCTAAGAGAAAGCCTTTGAATATTAGTATAGACTTACCGGGCATGAGAAAAGAAAATACAATCACTGTCCAAAATCCGACATATGGTAATGTAGCTGGAGCAGTAGACGATTTAGTATCTACTTGGAATGAAAAGTATTCTACAACACATACGTTACCTGCAAGAATGCAGTATACGGAATCTATGGTTTATAGTAAATCACAAATTGCAAGTGCTCTTAATGTTAACGCTAAATATCTTGATAACAGTCTAAATATTGATTTTAATGCGGTTGCAAATGGAGAGAAAAAAGTGATGGTAGCGGCGTATAAGCAAATATTTTATACGGTAAGTGCTGAACTACCTAACAATCCATCCGACCTTTTTGATAATAGCGTTACTTTTGACGAGTTAACTCGAAAAGGCGTAAATAATTCGGCTCCACCTGTTATGGTTTCAAATGTAGCTTATGGTAGAACGATTTATGTAAAATTAGAAACAACATCTAAGAGCAAAGATGTACAAGCTGCTTTTAAAGCCTTACTTAAGAATAACAGCGTTGAAACAAGTGGACAGTATAAAGATATTTTTGAAGAAAGTACCTTTACTGCTGTAGTATTAGGCGGAGATGCGAAAGAACATAACAAGGTTGTTACTAAAGATTTCAATGAAATCCGAAATATTATTAAAGATAATGCTGAATTAAGTCTTAAAAATCCAGCATACCCAATTTCATATACAAGTACTTTCTTAAAAGATAATGCAACTGCTGCTGTTCATAACAATACAGATTATATTGAGACGACAACTACAGAATATTCAAGTGCTAAAATGACACTTGATCATTACGGTGCTTACGTTGCTCAATTTGATGTATCTTGGGATGAATTCACATTTGATCAAAAGGGTAACGAAGTACTAACACATAAAACGTGGGATGGTAGTGGAAAAGACAAAACGGCTCATTACTCTACAGTTATCCCTCTTCCACCGAATTCAAAAAATATAAAAATTGTAGCAAGAGAATGTACAGGTCTTGCATGGGAATGGTGGAGAACAATTATTAATGAACAAAACGTTCCATTAACAAATGAAATAAAAGTTTCAATTGGAGGAACAACATTATACCCAACAGCTAGTATTAGTCATTAAGTATAAAAAAACACTTTTTCCACGGAAGAAGTGTTTTTTTATAGGGAATACAAATAAAATTATTTTCAAAATATGTGGTTGGAATTCAAGTAAACGCAATTTTAGTGAATACATTTTAAAGTCTTGCAATCAAATCAATCTTGATATATAGTTTAGTTAAGTAAACTAAATCAAATTGTATTCGGGGGTTTTGAAATGGAAAAAGAAATAATTTCAAACGAAAATAAACAAAAAAAGCCATTGCTTTTTAAAATTGGAATAGGACTTCTAATCATATATGTTCTACTTTGGGGAAGTGCTTTAATCATACCATTTACTTCACTTTCGACGCAGGTAAAGACCGTTGTCATTCCAGGGTGTATAGTAATAGGAGAAATTCTATTTTTGATAGGTGCTGTCTTTGTTGGAAAAGAAGTGGTGGCAAAATATAAAAAGTATTTAAACCCGAAAAATTGGAGAAGAAAAGGTGAGAGAGAGAAGTATGATAAATAAAAATATAGCTGAGGAAATCAATCAAACACTTGAAGAACTATGGATATTACTTGAAACGAAAGAAAGATCTTATACGAATTTTAATTTAAATAATCAGCAATATACGTTGTTAACATTAATTATTAGGTACCCATCATCCACTCCTAAAGAGTTAGCTGAAAAAATGAATGTGACGAAAAGTGCCATTAGCCAGCAGTTAGTGAAACTTGAAACGGAAGGATATATTTTCAGAAGGCAACATGCAGAAGATAAACGTGCATTTTCAGTTGAATTAGGTGAGAAAGGCTTGTTATATAAAAAAGAAATGGACGCATATATGCAACAGGTTTCTGAAAAATATTATGCAAGTTTATCACCTGAAGAGTTAACAAACCTTTTATCAGCGCTTCAAAAGCTAACGAAAGTAATTGATGAGCTGTAGTGGTTATTCAATGTAAAAAATAGTATACGCTGAACAAAACGGTCAGCGTATACTAATTCATGTTTCGAATATAAAAAGTAGATTTTTAATCAAATCAATTAAAAACTAAATTGTGGTTTCATATCACCTTTATAAGGTTCATGTTCAACGAATATAGTTATATCCTTACCAGTTTGGTCTTTACCAGTTCTTTTATACGTAAATTTATTCTTATTTAGTTCAGTAAGCTCAAGAGCAGCACCGTATTTATTATTTCCAATTGAAACATGGGCTCTTATTTTATTTTCGTGTACAACATCGAAGTAGCCATAATCACCGCGGCTTTGACCTGTTTCGCTATTGAAGAACTCATATTTATTAGATTTGTCATCAAATTTTGCTAAACTTATAAAATTCGAATTAAACTGTGTTACATCGTTACCAGCTTCGTCTAATACCTTTGTTCCGTGCCAAAGGGTACCGCCCAAAATTTTATCTCCATCAACGTTTTTAACAATATCTCCTGTAGTCGTGTTCAGCTGCTTGTCCGGATCAGTGAAAGAAAGTTCTTTTTCTTTATATGGGACATGTTCAACGAAAACTTCTACATCTTTACCGTTAGCGTCTTTCCCCATTCGTTTATAAGTAAATACATTTTTGTTTAGTTTTGTCATGTCAACGACAGCTTGATACTTCATTGATTCTGAAATTAATATTCTCTTCTTCCCATCATTTGTGACAAAGAAGGTTCCTTTATCGCCACGACTTGCACCTGTTTTAGCATCAAAAAATTCATATCTGCCTGACTTCGCATCATATTTTGCAAGACCAATGAAGTTTGCATTCTCTTTTGTTAAGTCATTCTTATCTTTGTCATACACTCGTGTACCTTGCCAATTTGTCTCGCTAAGAATATTAGCCATTTTTTGCCCTTTAGTTAATTTATTTTCCTTTTTTGTTTCTTTAGCAACTTGTTCTTGTTTTTGTTTCCCATGATTTTCTTCAGCTTTAGTACCAGCACACCCTGTTAATGCTAATGTGAATCCGAGCAATACGGATGATAGTGCTTTTGCTTTTTTGTTCATGTTTTATCGTCTCCTTATTTTATGATTTCAAGTAGTACGGTTAGCGATTATAGTAGCAGTGCGTCATATATGAACTTAGTTGCTACGTTTCTTATGTTAATACCCGACTATAAACTGCCTCTAAATAAAACATTAAAAAAAGATAAACTAATTCCTAAAATTTGTTCATATTTATAAAAAATTGCTAGCTTGCTGTAGTACCTACGAGTAATCCAAAAAATACATTGTAAAGAAGAAGGAAAGCCACTAACAATAATGTAATTGCTAATAGAGCTAATCGATTGTAGTGCAAAACTTTTGAGAAAAACTGTAGGAGAAATGAAGATTTTATAGAATTCGTTTCGTATAGGAAGGGGATGCCCATGTTTGATTCAACAGATTTTAAGATTATACAATTACTACAAGGAAACGCTAGAATGAACTGGAAGGAAATTGGGGAGATAGTACATTTGACTGGTCAGGCTGTTGGGAAGCGAATTAATAAATTAGAAGAGGCAGGTGTCATTCAAAAATATACGATAAATATTGACAGGGCTAAGCTAGAAGGATCTATTATGACCTTTGTTACACTATTTTTGCATGCACCGCATTATCATAATCAAATTCAAAATTTTTTTGAAAAAACGGACGTAATTACTGAAATGTATCGTATAAGCGGCGATGGTTGCTATGTCATGACTCTTCACACATCTTCGCATCAGCAATTAGAAGAGACTCTTGCAGATGTTTTACATTATGGTGATTATCGTATAAATACTGTCATTAAGACGATGGAAAAAAAGAAAGAATAAGATACTTATCCTTTCTTTTTTCATATGGAACTGTAATTCTTTATTTGCTTTTGGTTATAAAACAGTTTGCTGACATGACTGTTGCATAAATATCACCAAACTCTAATGCACTCATGAACGATTGATGAGCGTGTACTGCGGGGATTAGATTTCTTTGGAATTCTAAATCTTTTGTTGTACAAGCATCTTCAATTACAATACATTGAAATCCGAAGTCACTGGCAGCGCGTACTGTTGCATCAATACATACATGAGTCATCATACCGCAAATGACTAGTTGGTCTATTTTTTCTGTCTTTAATGTTTCTAATAAATTTGTTCTTAAAAAACTGTTGGGGTGATGTTTTTGTAGGACTCTTTCGTTAACAATCGGTTGTACATCATCATGAATTTGAACACCTACTGTATCAGGTAAGAAGAAAGTAGCTCCTTCATTGTTCGCGATATGTTGTACGTGAATAACTGTTTTCTGTTTTTCGCGAAATACTTTCAAAACTTCTTTCGCTTTTTGTGCGGCTTTTTCAGGTTGATGTAATTCCATATTGCCGCCTTCAAAGTAATCATTTTGTATGTCTACTAATAGTAACGCTTCGTTCATCGTTATTCCCCCATACTTAGTGATTCAGCACGTTATTTGTACTGTACCGTTATTATATAAATTGTAGCTATGCGGAAGTAATAACGGTATGAAACGATTTTAACGGATATAGTTTCAGTGTGAAAAAAGTGAAAGTTGGTATAAGTACAAATGGATTTTGTGGAATTCACAGCAAGGTTATAGATAGAGTGGCATCGCAGGGTTAAAAATCATACCTTTGCTGGAGGAGCGGGTTATGTTTTTTTATGAGGAAATGCGATTTTAAGTTTTTGCTGAAGATGTTTTTCTAGGATATGCTGTGAGTGATTGGAGTGAGGTAGTGTCAGATATTGTCGACCAATCGATATATTGGAAAAATCGTTGATATATTGTGAGTTGTGATAGATATATTGAAAAAATCGTTGATATATTTGTAAAGGGGTGTTTGAGGTGATTGTGAAAGAGAGAAAAATGCCGATTTATATAAGACAGTTAGAAGCACTTCTTAGAAGGTTACCTGTACATCATCCGAAACGAAATTTAATTGGAGAAAACTTGGCAAAACACATGGCGGGGTATAAAGGAGAGCAAGCGATTGATTATCCGCTTAGTTTTATTTCTGAGAAAGAGTATAGTGTTTTACATGATGTTCGCTTATGTAATTATGATAAATACTTTCAAATTGATACTATTATCCTTTCCACAAAGTTTCTTCTTTTTCTTGAGATAAAAAATATAGCAGGTACATTAATGTTTGATGCAAAGTTTAATCAACTTATCCGAATAACAGAAGGAAATTCAGAGGGATTTCCAGATCCGGTTTTACAAATAAAAAGGCAAGAAATACAACTAAAGAAATGGTTAAACTCACATGGATTTTCCTCTAGTCTTCCAATTGAGTCCCTCGTTGTTATTAGCTCGCCTCGTACCATTATAAAATCTTCAGATGACAATCTTCTTCATACAATTATTCATAGTGCCAATTTACCTCATAAAATAAAGTGGTTTGAAAGTAAATATAAGAGAAAAGTTATAGATAATGTAGATAGGCTCATTCATCAAATAATAGCGGAGCATTCTCCACTTCAACAAAATATACTTGAGCAATATAAAATAGAAAAAGAGGAGTTGCTAAATGGAGTACAATGTGAGAAATGCTTAGTTATTCCAATGGTTAAAGTTAAGAAGGGTTGGCGTTGTACAAGTTGTAAAGATTTTTCAAAAGTGGCACATGTGGATGCTATACGAGATTATGCATTGCTCATTAGTAAGACATGTACGAATGGTAATTTGAAAGAGTTTCTCAATGTTTCGTCGGGTATGGTTGTAAACAGAATTCTCCACACACTAAATCTTCCCTACACTGGAAACAACAAAGGACGAATATATGATTTAACTTCTTTCCAATCGTAATTTTGCTATAATAAATAAGTACTTATACGAAGGGGAGTCTAAAGAGAAAATGAAGTCATTTAATATCGATCATGTTATAGCTAGTGTTTTGCAATGGATATTAAATATAGCTTTAATTATATTATCCATTGTGTTATCAATTTTCTTAGTGAATGAGACGATCACGTTTGTGCAGTATATTTTTTCGTCAAAAGAGTATACGTCTTATAAATTGGTTGAAAGTATCATCGTCTATTTCTTATACTTCGAGTTCATTGCATTAATTATTAAGTATTTTAAATCGAATTATCATTTCCCGTTACGTTATTTTATTTATATCGGAATTACGGCTTTAATTCGATTAATTATTGTGTCTCATGAGGAACCGATGGAGACGTTATTATACGCAGGAGCAATTCTTGTTTTAGTTATTGCTTTATACATATCGAATATGAGAGATTTGAGAAAAGAGTAGTAGTGCAGACGTAAGTTTGCACTACTTTTTTCATCTTGACCTTCAAGTTGCTTGAAAGTTTACAATGAAATTAGGGCGTTTGAAATCGAAAAAAATTGAGAAATTAAGTGAAGAGGTTTCTTTTACTTGGAGGTTATAGGAATGAATCAGGAATTGAAGTTACGTCCATTAGAGCGAGAAGATTTAAAGTTTGTACACGAACTTAATAATAATGCACATATTATGTCTTATTGGTTTGAAGAGCCTTATGAGGCATTTGTGGAGCTGCAAGACTTATATGATAAACATATACATGATCAAAGTGAACGCCGATTTATCGTTGAGAAAGACAATGAAATGGTTGGATTAGTTGAGTTAGTAGAAATCGATTATATTCACCGTAGAACAGAATTCCAAATTATTATTGATCCGAATTATCAAGGATATGGTTATGCAGTGGATGCGACGCGTTTAGCAATGGATTACGCTTTTTCCGTACTAAATATGCATAAGATTTATTTAGTTGTAGATAAGGAAAATGAAAAAGCAGTACATGTTTATAAAAAAGTTGGGTTTATGATAGAAGGTGAGCTTATCGATGAGTTTTTCGTTGATGGTAACTATCATAATGCAATAAGAATGTGTATGTTCCAAAAGGCATACTTTGGCACAAAATAACCGATTGGAAGAGCTATAGATAAAATATTATCTGTAGCTTTTTTGTGATGTGAAAAACATTTTTTATTGTAAAACGATAAATAATTGTTGATTTTTAATAATTTCAGGCGTATTATGATGGTAATAAGATCAGTGAGAATTAAAGGAGAGCATATGATGAAAAATAAATACGTAGTAGCTATTTCTTTAATGATTTTAGCGATTATTTCTTTAACTATACATGCTTCAAACAGTAAAGTAGGAGCGGATGGATTCCTTGAAGAACCTTTCTTTTTCCTAGTACCGATAAGTTATATATTGTTCCTTAGTGGTATAGGTGTATTATTATTTGGATTTATTACTTCCAAGCTAAAAAAGGGCAATAGATAGGGGCAACCCATAGGGACAAAACACTTACTATGAAATAGAAACATACCATATGGAAGAAAAAGAATAAGTGAGATGAATCATGATGAATCATCATTTTTATAATGGAAGACAAGTAGGAGCAGCTATTACACTGGCTGGGGCACAGGGGACAATTCATGCTATGAATCAAGCTATTCAAATGCAACAACAAGCATATTTTGCACAAATGATGCAAAGTCAGTATATGCCGTATTCACAGTTTCCGATGCAAATTGTACATTACGATGTACATCCAGCTGGTTTATTTTCCATTCCATATGGCGGGACATATTTCTTATGAAAGAAAGCGACTGGTTAGAGTCGCTTTCTTTTTTTATCCCGCTATGGGCGGCCTGATTAAAGTTTCATTTTATATTCCACCTAGCTTCATCCCAAGGAATGCGAAGAGGATACCAATTATGTAAGTAGCACTTAAATATAAAAGGAAGATGTATAGTTTTTTACGATTGAGAAGCTGAACAGATTCTAATTTAAACGTAGAAAATGTAGTGAATGCGCCCATAAATCCAGTACCTAATAATAGTTGCCAGCCTGTAGTGACTCCGTTGCCAATTATATATCCAAGTAAAAACGCCCCTGTTATATTAATAAGGAATGTAGCAATTGGAAATTGTATTTTATTTCTTTTCTTAAACCAATTGCTAATTGCAAATCGTGTAATCGCACCGAAAAATCCTCCTGTTGCGACTAATAAAGCTTCTATCATGAGTAATCACCTTCCGTAAGAGATTTCTTAATTAAGAAATCTCCAAGTGTATAGCCAAGGCCAGACATAATGAGGCCACCAAGTATGCTGCATGATACATATAAGAAGGCTATGCTCCACTCAGAATGATTGATCAATTGCACAGTTTCTACACTAAATGTTGAAAAAGTCGTAAAGGAACCGATGAATCCAGTTCCGATGCCTGTGATAACCTCTGAAGGTAAGATGTTTAGCCGAGCGATATAAGTAGTTAGCCACGCTAAGAAAAAGCAACCGATTAAGTTAATGAGTAATGTTGCCAATGGAAATGAATGATGCCAAAATGTGTTGATATTAAGACCTAAATAATAACGAGAAAGAGCTCCTAATATACCAGCAATGCCAACGATAATATAAATCAATTTTCTCACCTCTTTAAATAGCTTGCTCAAAAAAATAGACTCCTACCAGTATCCATACTGGTAGGAGTCATTAGCTAAGCAGCGTTTATGGCGAACTCCATCGCCTATGATTATTACATATAGTGTACTAAATATACCGTTTAATTTCCAGTGAGGAGAAGGGTGTAACGTTTCTTTTTTTGATGTCTGAAGGCTTTTTAAGTAATTAAAATGGGATAGATTACTTATCAACTAAATATAGTGATATAAGGTTTTAATTATGATAAAATGTTTCTTATGTGTGTCGTTTTATTTCATTTGACTGAAAATAAAGAAAAATAAATTCACGTGAAAAGGAGTCATTTATTTGAAGAAATTTTTAAAAATCATATTTATATGTGTTTTAGTAGTAGCAGGCATTGTAGGAGGATTTCTAGCGTATATGACACTTACTAAAGAACAGCCTGCTGATGTTACAAGCTTGAAGGTGGAGAATAATAAGGAGCGCGTATTAGCGACTGGAAATGAATTTAAAGTTACAACATTTAATATTGGATATGCTGGGTTAGATAAGGATCAAGATTTCTTTATGGATGGTGGAAAGGGATCTGGTTCAAGTAGTAAAGAGCAAACGGAAACTAATTTAAAGAATATGCTTTCGTTTTTACAAAATGAGAATAGTGATTTTGCACTATTACAAGAAGTTGATATAAAGTCACTTCGTTCATTTGATGTAAATGAACATGAATTTTTGAAAAAAGGATTACCTGATTATGTTTCATCATTTGGCAAGAACTACGATACGAAATGGGTTCCAGTGCCAATAACAAATCCAATGGGCTATGCGGAGGCTGGATTAAGTACGTTTTCTAAATACACTGTTCAAGAAGCGAAGAGGTTCCAGCTTCCTGGAATGGAGCCTTGGCCAAAGCGTTTGTTTGATTTAGATCGAGCAATTGTGGAATATAAAATTCCTGTTAATAATGGGAAACATGTTAGACTCGTAAATTTACATTTGTCTGCTTATGATGAAGGCGGGAAAATTAGAAAACAGCAAGTAGAGTATTTAAAAGAATATATGAACAAGCATTATGAAAATGGTGATTACGTAATAATGGGCGGAGATTGGAATCAATTAGTTTCGAACGCTCAATTAAGTGATCCGAAGTTCGTGAAAGAGCGCCCTGAGTGGTTAGTAGAGTTACCGAAGGACTTTACGGATGGTGGCTTTAAGTGGGCTGTAGATCCGTCTGTTATGACTGTGAGAGATGATGTAAAGAAATATGTAGAAGGTGAAAATTTCGTCACTATTATTGATGGCTTTATCGTTTCACCGAATGTAGAGATTGTAAATGTACAAGGGAAAGATTTAAAGTTTGAAAATAGCGATCATAACCCAGTGAGTGCAGTATTTAAACTGAAGTAATTGATATGTATAAGTAGAAGGTGGGGCTTCATATGGAGTGGTTAAAGAGGACTTGTTTTTCTAACCTTGAGAAAGAATCACAGAAAAATCATTTATTACTGTTTATAACGATTTGTAGTTTCTTCCTTGGGATAATCGCGATTGGGTATTATGGATATATTTTTACAGAGAGAGCAATAGCGTTTTGGATTTGTGGTATTTCTGTCGTTGTATTTGGAACGCTTTTTACTTTTATAAAAAGTATGGAATCAGCGTATAAATATATCATGACATTTATGTTGCTTACAATGTCTTACATTATGGTACAAGCTTTTAATGAAAGCCCGGCTGTATTTCAAATGGTCTATTTTACATTAGCTGTTTCACTTATTTACTTAAGTGAGCGCCTCATTTTAATTCTTGGCGGGGTAGCTGTTGTGATCACATTTATCCTTTGTAGCTATTGGCCGGAGCAATTTTTTGCTTATACAGCCTCATCTGAAGCTGCTAATTTCGCAAGTTTGTTAGCGATTGTAACAATCGCTATGTGGGGCGTCACGAAAATCGGTTCTAATCTGCTCCTTCGTTTAAGTGATGAGAAGCAAGAAGTAATGAGAAAAGCTCAGGAGTTAGAAGAGACGCAAAGACTTATTGAAGAAACAGTTGTGAAACTAGATAGTAATTTCAATCATTTAAGACAAAATATGAACACGTCGATGGAATCGATGAGTGAAATTAATTTTGCCTTTGAAGAGGTAGCAGTTGGTACGCAATCACAATCAGAAATGATGTATCGTTCGGTAGAAGTATTGAATGATATGGAGGGAAATATTGAACAAATCATCTCTCAAGTAAGAACTGCATCGGCTCGTGTGGATGAAAGTTTAGAAATTTCAAAGGGTAGCGTACATACTTTAAGAAATTTTGAAGCTAACATGAGAAGTTTAAATGATGTTGTTTCACAGTCTGGAATTATATTTAGAGATTTAATGATGCAATCGAAACAAATTAATGAAATTGTAGATGTAATAACGAATATTTCAAGTCAGACGAGTTTGCTAGCTTTAAATGCAAATATTGAAGCTGCGAGGGCAGGCGAGCATGGAAAAGGTTTTGCTATTGTAGCGAGTGAAGTGTTAAAGCTTGCTGAAGAATCAAATCGTTCTGCGGGAAGAATTCAAGGGATTTTGAAGGAGTTTAGTAATCAAGCAAGTAAGGTAGAAGTGCAGGTAGAGAAGTCAGAAAGAGTACAAGAAGAATGTAACGAGATGTTAGCAAGCGTTTTAACAAACGTAACTGATTTAGGGAAGTTTATTGATACGATTAATGAAGTAATGCGAGAGGTTGTTGTTCATCAAGAAAGTTTCCACGTTAAAACGACGAATATCGTAAAGGATGTTACGCATGCTTCTAACGTAATTCAGCAAACTTCTACAGCTACAGAAGAAGTGCTAGCGAGTGTGGAAGAAGAAAAACATCGAAATGATACGTCAGTGAAGACGTTACAAACTGTTAGCGAGCAAGTGAAGTTGTTAGAAGATATTTTAGAAAAGTAATATTGCTTGGAAAGAGCACAAATGATGTGCTCTTTTTTCATTGAAATGAATACTTGATAGGAATTTAATTGCTTTTCTGCGCGTTTTCTGCCAAGCTTAAGGAGATAAAGTGAGACTAGTACATACTGATTATTAGCCCTCACTAATCAAGCTATCCGCAAATAGCGGAATAAAATACTTCAAAGAAAGAATTATATAGGTGACGCATATGATCGAAGTTAAGACTTCTGAACTTAGTGATGGAGAATTTAATAGAGGTGTATTTGCAACTCGTGATATTAAAAAGGGTGAGTTGATACACGCAGCACCAGTTATCTCTTATCCAAATGAACAGCATGAACATATTGAGAAAACGTTACTTGCTGACTACGCATTTGAGTATGGGATCAATCATACGGCAATCCTTTTAGGATACGGTATGTTATTTAATCATTCATATAAACCGAATGCAACGTATGATATTGTCTTCGAGAACCATACGTTTAACTTCTTTGCTTATAAGGATATAAAAGCAGGAGAAGAAATTTTAATCAATTATAATGGTGAAGTTGATAACGATGAGCTGTTATGGTTTGATAAAGAAAAAGAAGAGAACGAAAAGTAATATAAAGAGTATAGAAAGAGCACATTCTGTCGGATGTGCTTTTTTTATTGATGTAAATAAAGTAAAAAGTACAAAAAAATACCACTTTCTTTTTGTATGGTATAGTAAGATACTGAGGGATAGTGTTTTGAAAAAGTCACATATTTTACAAATTGTTGTCTTTCTGATGACATGTCAAGTTTAGTAGTCCATTTGGGTTGCTTTATTATGCAATATATATTTTAATATGAGTGGCACCTCTTATAAATTAAGAGGTTTATAGGTGTCTCGAATTGATTTTGGGTACACTGTATCCACCACTTTAGGTTCTTTCATGTACGTGGGGATATTATGGGCCCGTATAACGGGATAAAATGAATATAGAAATAGAGGAATCGTAAAATGAATATGCAAGAGGTTTATAAATATTTAAGTACGGTATTGCCTGAAGGACATGTTAAACAAGATGAAATGTTAAAGAATCATACGCATATTAAAGTTGGTGGAAAAGCAGATGTTTTTGTTGCGCCTACAAATTATGATGAAATTCAAGAAGTTATCAAATATGCGAACGAATATAATATTCCAGTTACGTTTTTAGGAAATGGATCGAATGTCATTATTAAAGATGGTGGAATTCGCGGGATTACAGTAAGTTTAATTCATATTACAGGTGTTACTGTAACAGGAACGACGATTGTAGCACAGTGTGGTGCAGCAATTATTGACGTATCACGTATTGCTTTAGACCATAACTTAACGGGTCTTGAGTTTGCTTGTGGTATTCCAGGTTCAGTTGGCGGAGCGTTATATATGAATGCAGGTGCATACGGCGGTGAAATTTCGTTTGTATTAACAGAAGCTGTCGTAATGACAGGTGATGGAGAGCTACGTACTTTGACGAAAGAAGCATTTGAATTTGGATATCGTAAGAGTGTATTTGCGAACAACCATTACATTATTCTTGAAGCGAGATTTGAACTTGAAGAAGGTGTACATGAAGAAATTAAAGCTAAAATGGATGATTTAACGTTTAAACGTGAGTCAAAACAGCCTCTAGAATATCCTTCATGTGGTAGCGTATTTAAGCGTCCACCAAATAACTTTGCTGGTAAGTTAATTCAAGACTCAGGACTACAAGGTAAGCGAATTGGTGGAGTGGAAGTTTCTTTAAAACACGCTGGATTTATGGTGAATGTTGATAACGGAACAGCACAAGATTACATCGATTTAATTCACTTCGTACAAAAGACAGTTGAAGAGAAATTTGGCGTGAAGTTAGAGCGAGAAGTAAGGATTATTGGAGAAGATAAGGAATAACGAAATACGTATGAAGATATGAATTATTTTAAAATAATATTTGGATATTGTTGACAATTTGTTTTCAATTCAATATAATGCTAATAATTTAACAAATAACATACGTTGAAAGAGCCCAGTAGCAGTTTGTCACTGTTAACGAGAGAGCTAGGGGTTGCTGGAACCTAGCACAAACAAACTTGCGAATTACACTCTGGAGTATCTTAGGTAATGCTAAGCGGACTAGCAATCGATATTATTGCTAAGAGTGGTATGAGTAGCTATGCTATTTATGCAAACTGGGTGGTAACACGGTGAATAATCGTCCCTATGTCTATCGTAGACATAGGGGCTTTTTTGTTTTTAAAAAATAAAGGGGATGACAAAAGATGAATATTATTGATGAATTAGAATGGCGCGGCGCCGTTAATCAGCAGACTGACGAAGAAGGCTTACGTAAGCTAGTAGAAGAGAAAAAGATTTCACTATACTGCGGAGTTGATCCGACTGGTGATAGTATGCATATCGGACATTTGATTCCGTTTATGATGATGAAGAGATTCCAATTAGCTGGTCATCATCCTGTTATTTTAATTGGCGGGGCAACAGGAACAATTGGTGATCCGAGTGGACGACAATCAGAGCGTCAACTTCAAACGTTAGAAGTGGTTCAACATAATGTAGATGCGTTAACAGCACAAATGAAAAAGCTATTTGATTTTGGTGGAAATAGCGAAGTGAAGATGGTAAATAACTATGATTGGACACATGAAATAAATATTATTGAGTTTTTACGTGATTACGGGAAAAACTTTAGCATCAATAGCATGTTAGCGAAGGATATTGTAGCAAGCCGTTTGGATACAGGTATTTCTTTCACGGAATTCACGTACCAAATTTTGCAAGCAATGGATTTCCATCATTTATACACGAAAGAGGATGTTCAACTTCAAATTGGTGGTAGTGACCAATGGGGAAATATTACGAGTGGTTTAGATTTAATTCGTAAGTTAGAAGGTCATGAGGCGAAAGTATTCGGATTAACGATTCCGTTATTATTAAAATCGGACGGTACGAAGTTTGGTAAATCAGCGGGTGGTGCGGTTTGGCTTGATCCTGAAAAAACGACACCGTTTGAATTTTACCAGTTCTGGGTAAATACAGATGACCGTGACGTAATTAAATACTTGAAATACTTTACGTTCTTAACGAAAGAGCGTATTGATGAATTAGCAGCGAAGGTAGAAACAGAGCCTCATAAACGTGAAGCGCAAAAAGTATTAGCAGAAGAAATGACGAAATTCGTTCATGGAGAAGAGGCGTTATTACAAGCTGAGAAAATTACAGCAGCGTTATTTAGCGGAGATATTAAATCGTTAACAGCTGATGAAATTGAACAAGGCTTTAAAGAGATGCCGACATTCCAGTCTTCAAAAGAGACGAAAAATATTGTAGAGTGGCTAGTTGATTTAGGAATTGAACCATCTAGACGACAAGCGCGTGAGGATATTAATAATAGAGCTATATCTATGAATGGCGAGAAAGTAACAGATGTGGGTATAGATGTTACTGTAGAAAACTCGTTTGATGGAAGATTTATTATTATCCGTAAAGGAAAGAAGAACTATAGCTTAGTGAAATTGGGATAATAGTTTTTGTGGAAGAGTGGAAGGAAAGAAGATGCTTTCACTCTTTTCATATACACAATTTAGACATAAAATAATCAGTAAATTTAGATAATTAAAAGGGTTATATTATTCTTTTGCCGAATAAATAAATTAGAGAAAATTACGGATAAAAAATAGCCCGAACCATGCAGGGAATGATTCGGGCTTATATTCAGATTAGTAAGCTAAGCTGAATAGACCTTTAATGTGTGATAAGTAACGAACGTTACTTGCTTCTTTCATTAATGATGCTGGTAGACCTTTAAGTGGAGTATTGCTTGCTCCGATTGTAGCAACAGCATCTTTACGTCCTAGACTAGCAAGTGTTCCAGAGTTTACAGGTGCGAACTCTTCGAATGCTTTGCCTTCTAGTGCTGCGTATAAGTTGTATCCAATTAACTCACCCATTTGCCAAGCGATTTGTGCAGTTGGTGGGTATGGACGACCGTCTGGAGAGAAGACAACAGCGCTGTCTCCAGCAACGAATACGTCTTTGTGAGAAGTAGATTGTAGGTATGCATCAACTGTTGCACGTCCACGGTTAACTTCAAGACCTGATTCACCGATTAATGGGTTACCTTGAACGCCACCTGTCCAAACGAATGTGTTAGCAACAAGTTTTTGACCGTCTTTTAAGTCGATTTCATTGCCAGCAACGTTTGTTACAGGAAGACCAGTTAAGAATGTAACGCCGCGTGCTTCTAGGCTAGTAGTTGCACGTTCGATTAAGTGGTCTGGTAATACTGGAAGGATTTTTGGACCTGCTTCAACAAGAAGAAGTTTAACTTCTTTTGGATTTACGCCGTGGCTTTTTGCAAGTTTAGGCATAATGTCAGCAAGCTCACCAACTAGCTCAACGCCAGTTAATCCGCCACCACCGATTACGATTGTAGCATCAGCTTCGTTTTTCGTTTTCGCGTATTCACGAATACGGTCTTCAACGTGTTTGTAGATTTTGTTTGCATCAGCAGCAGATTTTAATACCATGCTGTTTTCTTCTAGTCCTGGAATACCGAAGTAAGCAGTTTTACTTCCTAAAGCAACTACAAGCGCATCGTAAGATAAAGTAGTGCCGCCAGCTAGTTTGATTTCTTTGCTATCAACTGAGAATGACTCAACTGTTGCAATTTTAAGATCGATATCTTTACCTTTGAAAAGCTTTGTAAGTGGCATTGCAATTGCTTGCTCAGACACGTTACCAGCTGCAAGGCGGTGTAATTCAGTGATGATTTGGTGTGTTGGGTATTGGTTAATCACTGTAACTTGTGCTTCTGATTTGCTGTAATATTTACGTACGTTTAAAGCGGCAAGAAGACCGCCATAACCAGCGCCTAAGATGACAATTTGTTTTGACATAGTATGATATCCCCCGTCTTTACTAATTGTTGTTATAAGTTAAATTATTTATTGTTACGTTCTGCACTAATTTGAAGATATGCGTTCACAAAGCGGAACATTTTTTGTGCTTGTGGATCTTTTAGTAATTTTAACAGACCGAATAGGCCGATAACTTCGTTGCTTTCGTCAGCACGATCTTTCGCTTCGATTGCAGTTGCAGCCATGCTTTTCACTGTATCTTTTACAGGTTCTACAAGCTCTGTAATTGCACCAACAGTGTCGCTTTTTAATACTTCATCAGTAGCAACAGTTTGAGCGAAGTCATAAGACTTAGTTAAAATGTTAACAAGCTCAGTTAATTTTGGAAGCTGTTCTACTAGTGTTGTTAATGATTCTTGTACCTCAGGTTTTAACAATTGATCAAGTACATCAAGTTGTCCTTGGCTAGCAGAAATTTGTACAGTTTCTTGTTCTGGCTTTGTTTGAGTCATAGTTTCTGGCATCTCCAATTCTCCTTTACGATAGCAATACTCTTATTTTTTTATAAGTAAGATAGTAAACGTTTACGAAACTTTATGCAAAGTTTCACAAAACACAATAAAATGCCTTTAAATTTATGACAGCAAGTAAGCTGCAAACATAAATCTAAAACCATAACGTCTTACTTATTATTTATGAACTGTCCGATATATGGCTTGTCCGCATAATGGAAAAGCTCCGTTACCGGAAAGTGTATATAATATATATCCTATATTATATACTATATACACCTATGTTAACATAAAAATGATTCCTAATTATTTGATATTGAGTGTATAACGTAGTGCTGACAAGGTATGAAAGCGTATAAAATATTTTGTTTCAGTTAGAAATGTACATATATATATAGAAAAAAAGGAAAAAACGAACAAATTCATGTTCGTTTTTTCCTTTTTCCTATTATTCACCTTCCGCAATTAGCATCGATGTGTTACCTTCTTTTTCAAGATGGCATTCACCCCAAGAACAAAGAGAATCAAGAATGGATTCTAAAGACCAACCGTAGTCGGTAAGAGAATATTCTACTTTCGGTGGGACTTGGTTGTATACTTTTCTTTGAATAACACCGTCGTCTTCTAATTCACGTAATTGCTGCGTTAACATTTTTTGTGTAATACCAGGCATTGAGCGTTTTAATTCACTCGTTCTCTTTGTACCTTTCGTTAAGTGACAAAGAATAACAACTTTCCATTTGCCGCCGATAACTTCTAAAGTCGCCTCTACAGGAATATTGTATTTCTTCATATGAAACCCTCCCTTTTTGAGTAAAGTAAGTTTAATAATACAAATGTTACTTTTTAGTACCTATAGCACTTTAAAGTACGTACTTTTTATTATGTTAAATATGTTTCATAATAGCACATGTAAGAGGCAAATGAGTAGTACGGTACCGAAAAGTGACTATGTTACTTTTTAGTGCCTATCGTACTTTAAAGTGCGTTCTTCAAAAAAGGAATGAAACCATTCATAATAGCATTTGTAAGTATGAAATATATTTTTTAGAAGATAAAAGGGCCTTTTTATCACACTATTATGATTGGATTTCTTGTAATAAGGAGGAATTCAATTGAGTTCATATACAGTACCATCTTCGGAAGCTCAGACGAGTCGAAGAAGTATGTTTGCTTTATTAGCACTAGCAATTAGTGCATTTGGGATTGGTACGACCGAGTTTATTAGTGTCGGTTTACTACCATCTATTTCAAAAGATTTAAATGTGTCGGTTACAACAGCTGGTTTAACGGTTTCCTTATATGCGTTAGGAGCGGCAGTAGGAGCTCCTGTTTTAACAGCGTTAACGGCTAGTATGTCGCGAAAGACATTATTAATGTGGATTATGGTTATTTTCATTATTGGTAATGGCATTGCGGCTGTTGCAACAAGCTTCACTGTATTAATTATCGCAAGGATTGTAGCTGCATTTGCACACGGTGTGTTTATGTCGATAGGATCTACAATTGCGGCTGCAATCGTACCAGAAAATAAACGTGCTAGCGCAATTGCGATTATGTTTACTGGATTAACAGTTGCGACTATTACTGGTGTGCCAATTGGAACATTTATCGGTCAAGAGTTTGGCTGGAGAGCGTCATTTATGGCGATTGTTGTAATTGGAATTATTGCTTTCATCGCAAACAGTATATTGGTCCCATCTAATTTAAAAAATGGTGTACCTGTATCGTTTCGTGATCAATTTAAACTAATTAAAAATG
This sequence comes from Bacillus sp. PSXD-155, assembly GCF_049310765.1. Taxonomy (NCBI): domain Bacteria; kingdom Bacillati; phylum Bacillota; class Bacilli; order Caryophanales; family Bacillaceae; genus Bacillus; species Bacillus sp. PSXD-155. Next base: position 90,774 of record NZ_JBMOWC010000008.1, read on the forward strand.
GAAGACTGTTACTTGTTTTCATTATTACTGCACTTGGATACGGTGGTACATTCGTAACATTTACTTATTTATCACCCCTATTACAAGAAGTAACAGGATTTGAAGCAAGTACCGTTACCATCATTTTATTAGTGTATGGAATTGCCATTGCGATAGGGAATATGGTCGGCGGAAAATTATCGAATCATAATCCGATCCGAGCGCTATTTTACATGTTCCTTATTCAAGCGATTATATTATTTGTTTTAACATTTACAGCGCCATTTAAAGTAGCTGGATTAATCACAATTATTTTCATGGGACTATTCGCATTTATGAATGTTCCGGGGCTACAAGTATATGTAGTTATATTGGCAGAGCGCTTTGTTCCAAGTGCGGTTGATGTTGCTTCAGCAATTAATATTGCCGCATTTAACGGAGGAATCGCTTTAGGTTCTTATATAGGTGGCCTTGTAACGAATTCGTTAGGATTAATCCATACTGCTTGGGTAGGCGGTCTTATGGTAGTAGGTGCTGTGATTTTAACAGCATGGAGCATGACATTAGAAAAAAGAGATCAAGTAAAATAAAAGGAGAGAAAATAAAATGAAAAACTTACAAAGTAAAACAGTATTAAATAATGGTGTAGAAATGCCTTGGTTCGGTTTAGGTGTATTTAAAGTAGAAGAAGGACCAGAACTTGTAGAAGCTGTAAAATCAGCGATTAAAGCAGGATACCGTAGCATCGATACAGCTGCAATTTACGGAAATGAAAAAGCTGTAGGTGAAGGAATCCGTGCAGGTATTGAAGCGACTGGTATTTCAAGAGAAGAATTATTCATCACTTCAAAAGTATGGAACGCAGATCAAGGATATGAAACAACAATCGCTGCATACGAAGAGAGTCTAAAAAAATTAGGACTAGATTATTTAGATTTATATCTTGTTCACTGGCCTTCAGAAGGAAAATATAAAGATACATGGAGAGCGCTAGAAACACTTTATAAAGAAAAGCGCGTACGTGCAATTGGTGTAAGTAACTTCCAAATCCATCACTTACAAGATGTAATGAAAGATGCAGAAATTAAACCAATGATTAACCAAGTAGAATACCACCCTCGTTTAACACAAAAAGAACTACAAGCTTTCTGTAAAGAACAAGGTATTCAAATGGAAGCATGGTCACCACTAATGCAAGGTCAATTATTAGATAACGAAACATTACAAGAGATTGCTGAGAAACACGGTAAAACAACAGCTCAAGTTATTTTACGTTGGGATCTTCAAAACGGAGTAATTACAATTCCAAAATCAACGAAAGAACACCGTATTATTGCAAATGCTGATGTATTTAACTTTGAATTAACAAAAGAAGACATGGAAAAAATCGATGCGTTAAACCAAAATCACCGCGTTGGTCCAGATCCTGATAACTTCGATTTCTAAGATTAAAGTAAGAAAGAAAAAAGAGTGCTTTTATGCGCTCTTTTTTTTGCATAAAAATATTTTCTAATTAAATACTACTTAGTATTAAGTTTGTTATTAAGGGGCTGTAAACATGAATATAAAGCAATCGTTCAAACTTTTAGCTATGTTTTTAAGTGTCTTATTTGTATTATTCCCACTTCAAAAAGCATTCGCAGAAGTTATGGATCATACAAAGTATGAAATGAATTGGAGTTATAGTAAGTCAAAGAAGAAACCAATTCGAACAGAACTTATTAAAACGGCAGATGGAAAAATTGCATTTTGCTTAAATGTAGATTTAAAATCTCCGAGTGGTCAAGATTTACCAGAAATGGGTAAAGTGGATATTAATGTGTACCGTGTACTGTTGAATGGATATCCACAAAAGAGCCCACAAGAATTAGGAGTATCTGATTGGAGAGAGGCGCATTACGCAACGCAGCTTGCAGTATGGAATGCGTTAAAACAAATTGATGTTAATGATTTAGATTTCCGAAATAAAAATGTAGAGAAAGTAACAAAAGATATCGTTGCAAAAGCAAACGCTAGCGAAGAGCTACAAGAAATTACGATGAGTGTAACTCCTACAGAAGAACAAGAAGCAGTATTAAAAAATGATTTCTTTGAAACAGGTTTATATACGGTAGAAACAAATGCAAAAAGCGGAACGTATAAAGTGCAAGCAACAGGTGCACCAGCGGGCGTGAAATTTGCAAATGAAAAAGGCGAAACAAAAACAGAATTTAATGTAGGAGAGAAGTTCCGCATTTTAATTCCGAAACAAACGCCAGCTGGTGGATTTAGCTTTAAAGTATCAGGAAATTTAACGAAACTACAAGGAATTGCGCATAAAGGTACACCGACTATTCAAAATGCAGTAGTATTACTTGAGCGTAGTGAAGAAAAAACAAGTCCAGAGTTAGCGGTAAGTTGGAAGAAACCAGAAGGGCCACAGACGCCAAATAAACCGTATACTCCAAATGAGCCACATAAACCGAATCAAAAAAGATAATGAAAAAGCATTGGCGTGTGCCAATGCTTTTTCATTATGGATTCTTTAAAGATATACCAAGATAATAATTAATCAAGTGAAACACTATTTCAACGTTTTAAAAAGTATTTTAAAATAATAAAATATAACAAAATCTAAACGTTACAATCAACGGATTTTATTCACAAAATTGTAACATTATTCTAATTGGAGAGGCTATCAAACAAAGTGTAAAGAGTGTACAATTCAGTTGGAAAAACTACCTATAGATGGTCATATATGAAGAAAATGTAAGATTCTATTACTATTTTTACTTTTAGATGTATAGATGACAATACTAAAGTGTATCTTTTACTATTCTCTTTTTATGTACGAAGAGAACTCATCACAAATAGAGAGAAGTGAGGAGGGCATATTACATAAAAATTTTACAATGTAAGAAAGCGAATACATAGGGAGGAATGCGGTAGTAATTGATACAGGTGCGCGAGGTGTTAGTCTATTCATTAAATGTTTTTATAAAAATAATAGGATTTCTTATTAAATGGATATATAGGATAGTTTCTCTAAATAAAGGAACAGGGGACACAGATTATGTCGAAGAAAAAGACGAGTAGGGTATTAGTAGCTGGTGTTTGTTTAGCTACGTTATTAACGCCATATGGACTTGAATTACCTAAGGTGTATGCAGAGATGACGATTGAAGATAAAGAGAAACAGCAAGAAGAGCGAGTGTATCAATTACTGCCAAAAGGTGATGTAGAAGGGATGCGTGAGTTGCATCAGCGTCGAATGAGTTTTTCTCCTTATGAGCCAACGGGCATTTATGTAAAGCCAGGTGAAGAAGTAGTTATTCAAGTAGAAGGGACTCAACAGATTAAAGCTTATATTGGTACATATTCTTATGAAAAAGAAGAACCTAAACAATTCAATTTAAATCCTGGTGAGAATAAAATTTCTTCTTCAAATGGGGGACTATTATACTTTTACAATTATCACAACACAGCAGAAGTAGTCGCTAAAGTGAAAAAAGGTGGTACACCAAACCCTTTATTTATTTTAGGAAAGCATACGACAAAAGATTGGAAGCGTATGTTGGCAGAAAACCCTGATCCATATGCAATAGAAATGAAGGGAGAAAATAGTTTATTAACTATGCATCCTGAAACTGTGGCGGAACATTTGAAGCAAGAAGATCCAGCTGCGCTATTAAAGAAGCACGATGAAATAATTAATATAGAACATAAGATATCAGGTTTATCAAAAGATGGTGCGGGTGTTGCGAATCAAGGTAAACATTCCATTCATTTTGTTGAAGACTGGTATACAGACGATTATATGTATGCGACTTATTATCGAACAGCTTATAGTAAAGGCAATTTAGAGTCAGTACTAAATCTAGAAGAGTTAACCAATGATGGATGGGGGCCTTGGCATGAAGTTGGACATCAACATCAACAAGACACTTGGTTATGGGATGGACTTGGAGAAGTAACCGTTAATATTTATTCTTTGGCAGTTCAAACTACATTCGGGCATAAAACAAGGTTAGAGCAAGAGGGGCGCTATGAAGCTGCATTTGCTTATTTAGGTAAACCGGATGCACAAGAAAAGATGAATGAATTTGAGAAATTAGTTATGTTTTGGCAGTTGCATTTAGCCTATGGGGATCAATTCTATCCAAATTTACATCAAATGTATCGTTTGTTACATGATACAGAACTGCCTAAATCTGATGAAGAGAAAAAGCAGATGTTTATTTATATGACGTCAAAAGTGGCAGGACAAAATTTAATTCCTTTCTTTGATAAATGGGGATTAATTGCAAATGATGCTACAAGAGAAAAGATTGAAAAATTAAATTTACCAAAATTAGAAAAAGAAATATGGTTATCTACAGATAGCAATCCAATTCGTGAAAAACAAACTGAGTTATATGAAGTTCCATATGGCGAGCCAAATAATGAAAAAATACAAAATGTGGTAATCGGTACTACATATGATGAGGAAAAAGCAAAGGAACTTGTACAGAATTTAGGAGAAGGTGTAAAGACAACAGGTGTGATTATGCAAGATAAGCCTGAAGTTGGAGAAAAAACTGTAAAAGTAGAAATTATAGATGAAAAAGGTAATAAGAATTTAATTCCTGTTGTGGTGAATGTCGGTTATGAAAATGGTATAGTCTTCCAAGGTGATGGGAATAAGATACGTTCTATCGTAACGGCTAATTATAATACGAAAAAGCTACAGGCAACATTTACGGACTCTAAAGTTCATTATCGTTTTGAAAACGAAAAATATATGGGAATAACGATATATGATCGAAGTGGAAATGTAAAGAAAAGCATTTCAGTAGAAGGGCAAGAGAGTTCGAAAAACTTTGCAAATCAATTAAATGGCTTAGATTTCGCATATGGTGATGTTGTCGAAGTATATCATGCGGAATCAGATCGATTAAACTGGTATCAAAATAACGAATTTGTAGGCAAGGGGAAAGGGAAAGCGGAACAAAAGTTTTACTTTAAAATAACGGAGCAAGGTTTCGAGAGAGTCGAAGCTCAGCAACAAGTAACAGCAGTACCGCAAAAGGTAGTAATTGGAATAGACACTGAAAAATTAAATGCAAAAGACTTTATTCAAGTAAAAGATGGAGAAGTAATCGGATTTGTAGAAAAACCAAATACAACAAAAATCGGTGAACAAAAAGTAAAAGTAGAAACGAAAGATCGTTTTGGAAATAAGCAAGTAACAGAAGTGCCAGTAGAAGTGGTTTATGGAGATAGTATTGCATATGCAGGATATGGCGATGATATTGCTTCAATCGTAACTTTAAAGCACGAAGAGAAGAGATTCCATGCAACTGATATGGATAGCGAAATTCATGAGTATTTTAATAAAGAGCTATACATGGGAATCACGTTATATGATGGAGCAGGAAAAGAGAAGAAACAAGTAACAGCAGAGGGACAAGAAACATCAGAGAACTTTGCGAAGCAAGTGAATGGTATGCAGTTCGAGTATGGAGATGTAGTGAAAGTATTCCACGCAGAACCGGTTCGTTTGAAATGGTATCAAAATAATACACTTACTGGTCAAGGTGAGAAAAAAGGGGCAAAAGAACTATTCTTCAAAGTGACAGAAAAAGGCTTTGAGAGAATGGATATGTTGCAAGAAGTAACAGTGAAGCCTCAACAAGTAATAGTTGGAACGGATGTAGAAAAGTTAGATGCGAAAAACTTTGTTGAAATAAAAGACGGAGAAGTAGTAGGTTTTGTAGAAAAGCCAAATACAACAAAAATTGGTGAACAAAAAGTAAAAGTAGAAACGAAAGATCGCTTTGGAAATAAAACGGTGACGGAAGTTCCGGTGGAAGTGATTTACGGAGATAGTATTATGTTCTTTGGTACAAGTTATGGAGGAACAAATATTAAATCAGTTGTAACGTTAAATCATGAAGAAAAGAAATTCAGTACAACGGGTGCAGAAGGTGCAGCGCATACGTCATTTAAAGACGAAAAGTATATGGGAATGACTGTATACGATAAAGATGGAAAAGAAAAGAAAGAAGCATCAGTAAAAGGATCTGAAAATACAAAAGGGTTCGCAGAACAATTTAATGGCATGGCCTTTGAATATGGGGATATGGTAAAGATATACCAAAAAGAGTTTGATAGATTTAAAGTATATAAAAAGAATGAACTAGTGGATACGGAATACGGTGTTCATGAAGTGATGTTTAAAGTTACAGAAAAAGGCTTTGAGAAAATGGAAGCTCAGCAAGAAGTAACACTGGTACCGCAAAAAGTAGTAATTGGAACAGACGCTGAAAAATTAGAAGCAAAAAACTTTGTTCAAGTGAAAGACGGAGAAGTAGTAGGGTTTGTAGAAAAGCCAAATACAACAAAAATCGGTGAACAAAAAGTAAAAGTGGAAACGAAAGATCGCTTTGGTAATAAAAAGGTGACAGAAGTTCCATTAGAAGTGATTTACGGTGATAGTATTATGTTCTTCGGTACAAGTTATGGAGGAACAAATATTAAATCGGTTGTCACGTTAAATCATGAAGAAAAGAAATTCAGTACAACAGATTCAGAAGGTCCAATGCATACTTCATTTGCAGATGAGAAGTATATGGCGATGACTGTATACGATAAAGATGGAAAAGAGAAGAAAACTCTATCAGTAAAAGCATCTGAAAATACAAAAGGATTTGCGGAACAATTCAACGAAATGACGTTTGAATATGGAGATATAGTAAAAGTATATCAAAAAGAGTTTGATAGATTTAAAGTATATAAAAAGAATGAACTAGTGGATACACAGTATGGTGTTCATGAAGTGATCTTTAAAGTGACAGAGCAAGGTTTCGAGAGAATGGAAGCTCAACAAGAAGTAACGGTAGTACCGCAAAAAGTAGTAATTGGGACAGAAGTTGAAAAATTAAATGCAAAAGATTTTGTTCAAGTAAAAGATGGAGAAGTAATTGGATTTGTAGAAAAACCAATTACGACAAAAATCGGTGAACAAAAAGTAAAAGTGGAAACGAAAGATCGCTTTGGAAATAAGCAAGTGACGGAAGTTCTCCTGGAAGTAACATATGGAGATAGCTTACTTGTATATGGGTTAAGCTATGGTGGTGACGATATGAAATCAATTGTAACGTTACATCATGATGCGAAAAAAATGAGTGCGACGGATACGAGTAATTTGATTCATGATTATTTTGGAGATGAGAAGTATTTTGCATTCACTCTGTACAACAGAGAGGGAAAAGAGAAGAAAAATATAGAGGTAAAAGGGCTGGAGAGTACAGAAGCTTTTGCTAAGGAAATAAACGGACTAGCGTTTGAATATGGAGATGTGGTGAAAGTGTATCATGCTGAATCTTCACGCTTACACTGGTACAAAAAAGATGTATATGCGGGAGAAGGAAAGAATAAAGAGATAAAGGAACTAGTCTTCAAAATTACTGAAAACGGCTTTGAAAGAATGGAAGCTAAGCAAGAAGTAACAACTGTACCGCAAAAAGTAGTAATCGGAACAAACGCTGATAAATTAGATGCCAAAAACTTTGTTCAAGTAAAAGACGGAGAAGTAATTGGTTTTGTAGAAAAACCGAATACAACAAAAATTGGTGAACAAAAAGTAAAAGTAGAAACGAAAGATCGCTTTGGAAATAAGAAAGTGACGGAAGTTTCATTAGAAGTAACATATGGAGATAGTATAGTATATCAAGGTGTAGCTAATGTAACACGTTCAATCGTTACGTTAAATAATGAAGAAAAGAAATTACATGCGACATTTACCGATGATGAAATACATTATCGTTTTGTAAATGAACAGTATATAGGACTTACGATTTATGATAAAAATGGAAAAGAGAAGAAGCATGTAACGGCAGAAGGACAAGAGACTTCAAAGAATTTTGCTGGGCAAGTAAATGGAACGGCATTTGAGTATGGAGATGTACTGAAAGTATACCATGCGGAACCGAGTCGTTTGAATTGGTACAAAAAGAATGAGTTAGTTAAAAAAGAGGATGCGATGAAGGGGCAAGAAATATCCTTTAAGATTACTCAAAATGGATTAGAGCAAGTGCAATAATAAGAAAAAGCTCGTAAAACATAATGTTTTACGAGCTTTTTTTATTATTCAGCTTCAGAAACTACTGTGAAGCGTTCATTTACGTGTTTTGGGTTTTCTATTTCATCAAGTGCTGCAACTGCGAAGTCTTCGTAACTTACGTAGCTATCACCTTTTGAGTTAACAAGGAGATTGTCTTTGCCAGCTTTGTAAGAACCAGTGCGTTTTCCTAATGCGAATAGTGCAGAAGGGCTGATGAATGTCCAAGTGATATCATTTGTTTGTTGTAAGATTTCTAGGTTTTTACCTTGGTTTTGAGCTGTTGCAAGGTATTCGCCTGGGAAACCTGATGTCTCAAATACACGTGTTGTTTTCTCTTCGTCTACAAATAAGCTTCCAGCGCCACCAACTACAAGTAATTTTGTATTAGGTGCACCTTTCATAGCTTCAATTAGTACGTTTCCTGCATCTACGTGAAGGTGTTCTTGTCCTGCTGGAGCGCCAAATGCATTTACAACTACGTCGAATGCTTGTAGGTCGTTAGATGTAAGAGAAAATACGTCTTTTTCTAAAACTTTTACGTTTTCTTCTGTAATTTTTGCAGCGTTTCTTACGATTGCAGTTACTTCATGTCCACGATCTAATGCTTCTTTTAAAATACGACTTCCTGCTTTACCAGTTGCTCCGATAATTCCGATTTTCATAATAAATCCCTCCAAAGTGTTTTGTTAAATTGTATATCTGAAAGTGAATGAATATATTGTAATTAAGTTTGTTACAACCTGTTGTAATCATTATAGTTACAGGTTGGTGTTTTTGTCAATGGGGTAGTTTGTAGATTTATTTTTTGTTTTAGTATGCACAGTTAGAGGGAGGAGAGTCATAAAGATATTGTTACTTCGCGCTTGGCTAATATTTGGAAATTGCAAATTGTCGAAAAATGTTGATTTTTGAATGTTTTTTAAATATAATTCGTTTTATGGAGAAAAGGAGGGGTTAATTGTATGAATATTTTGGAACAATTCGTTTCGTCAACGAATACGATTCTTTGGTCATATATTCTTATTGCAATGTTAATTGGTTTAGGGCTTTATTTTTCTATTAAATTAAAATTCGTACAACTTACTCATTTAGGGGAAATGATTCGTTTAATGAGTGATGGACTAACTGGCAAGACACGTAAAAAGGGCAGCGTATCATCGTTCCAAGCATTTTGTATGAGTTCTGCAGCTCGTATTGGTATCGGGAACTTAGCTGGTGTAGCGTTAGCTATTTCTATGGGAGGACCTGGGGCTGTATTTTGGATGTGGGTTATTGCGATTATCGGTGCGTCTTCAAGTTTCGTAGAAAGTACGCTTGCGCAAATTTATAAAATAAAAGATGGCAGTGGCTTCCGTGGTGGTCCTGCTTATTATATGGAAAAAGGTTTAAATAAACGTTGGATGGGGATTTGGTTCTCTATTCTGATTACAATTAGTTACGGTTTAATTTTCAACTCAGTACAAGCAAATACAGTAACATTAGCGTTTGAAAATGCATTTGGCTTAGAGCGTTATATTGTTGGTATTGTATTAGCTGCATTAGTTGGGGTTATTATTTTTGGTGGTGTAAAAAGTATTGCACGTATGTCGGAAATGATTGTTCCGCCAATGGCACTTATTTATATTGCAGTAGCTATTTTTGTTGTCATTAAAAACTTCTATTTAATACCAGATGTGTTTACGGAAATCTTTAAAGGTGCATTCGGTTTAGATTCAGCTGTAGGTGGTGGTATCGGTGCTGCGATGAAATATGGTATCCAGCGCGGATTATTTGCGAACGAAGCAGGTATGGGTAGTGCGCCGAACGCGGCAGCAACAGCTGATGTAACGCATCCAGCAAAACAAGGTTTTATTCAAACGATTGGAGTATTAGTAGATACATTCTTAGTGTGTACATCAACAGCATTTATCGTACTATGTTCTGGTGCGTATAAAGCAACGAATTTAGAAGGTATTGAATTAACACAAAATGCATTAAGTTCACAAATTGGCCCATGGGCGAGCAGTTTCTTAGCGATTATTATTTTCTTATTTGCATTTAGTTCACTTCTAGGAAACTACTATTATGGTGAAACAAATATTGAATTCATTAAGCAAAGCAAAACGTGGTTAACAATTTACCGTATTGCGGTAGTTGGAATGGTATTATTCGGTTCTGTTGCGACGCTTCAAGTTGTGTGGAATATGGCAGACTTATTTATGGGTCTAATGGTAATCACGAACTTAATTGCGATTACACTTCTTGGCCGATTTGCGTATGCAGCATTAGCAGACTATGTAAGGCAAAAGAAACAAGGGAAAGATCCAGTCTTCAGTGCAGATTCTATTCCTGGTTTAACGAATACAGAGTGTTGGGATAAGTCAGCGGTAACAGATAAAGAAAAAGCAGTGTAAATGAAAAGGCGAGCATCGAGGTGAATTCGATGCTCGCCTTTTTTGTTGTAGTAAATGATGAAAAGGGTGAGAGGTAGTTATTAATATAACTTTTTTTATTTGTTCCTCTCGTTATTTTTGGGGAACGTGCTGTTTTAAAAGTATGACTGGTTGAAGAGGATAAGTGATTGAGTATTGGATAAATGCATGTAATAGCTATATTTTTATGAAAAAAAACACGTATGTTAAGATAGTTAACATACTAATGTCATAAAACCTTACATAAAGTTCTTGATTACTTAAAGTTTTTAGAATATAATTTTCTTATTGTTAGGAAGAGGGGGCAATACAAATATGGATTTTTTAGCTAGGGTAATTGGGGATGTAAATAATATCCTTTGGTCATATGTCATTATTGCGATGTTAATTGGGTTAGGGCTCTATTTTTCATTTCGTGTGAAATTTGTCCAAGTTCGTTACTTCGGTGAAATGATTCGTTTGCTTGGGGATGGAGCAAGCTCGAAAACGAGAAAAGCGCAAAAAGAGAAGAGCGGCGTATCATCATTCCAAGCGTTTTGTATGAGTACAGCTTCTCGTGTAGGTACTGGTAACTTAGCAGGTGTAGCTATTGCGATCTCAGCAGGTGGTCCAGGAGCAGTATTTTGGATGTGGTTAATTGCGGTAATTGGGGGTGCTTCTGCATTTGTAGAGAGCACATTAGCGCAAATTTATAAAGTAAAAGATGGGAATGCATTCCGTGGGGGCCCAGCGTATTATATGGAAAAGGGTTTAAAGAAACGCTGGTTAGGTGTTGTGTTCTCTGTTCTAATAACAGTAAGTTTCGGATTGATTTTTAACGCTGTACAGTCTAATACTGTAGCAGCTGCCTTTGATGGTGCATTTAAAACAGATAGCAGATTAGTAGGTCTTGTTATGGCTGGTTTACTTGCAGTTATTATTTTCGGCGGAGTAAAACGAATTGCTCGCGCGGTTGAAATGATTGTTCCAGTAATGGCAATTATTTATGTAGCAGTAGCATTATTCGTTGTTGTAACAAACATTACGGCAATTCCATATGTATTTAAAGAAATTTTCTTACATGCTTTCGGAATTAAAGAAGTAGTAGGCGGAGGATTAGGAGCTGCGATTTTATTAGGGGTAAAACGTGGATTATTCTCAAATGAAGCAGGTATGGGTAGTGCGCCAAACGCAGCAGCGACTGCAAACGTAACGCACCCAGTTAAACAAGGTTTCATTCAAACTTTAGGGGTATTTACAGATACATTATTAATTTGTAGTTGTACAGCATTTATCATTCTTTTATCAGACGTGCATAATGCAGCTGATTTAAATGGAATTCAATTAACGCAGCAGGCGTTAAGTCAACATATCGGTCCATGGGCTTCTATATTTGTAGCAGTTGCAATCTTCTTGTTTGCATTCAGTTCATTAGTAGGTAACTACTACTATGGTGAAACAAATATTGAATTCTTAAATGGAAGTAAAGTGCTATTAAATGCATACCGCATTGCTGTACTTGGTATGGTTATGCTAGGATCTGTAGCGACAATTCAAATCGTTTGGGATTTAGCAGATTTATTTATGGGAATTATGGCTGTTATTAACTTAGTAGCAATTGTATTCCTTTCTAAGTACGCTTTCGCAGCGTTATCAGATTATATTAAGCAAAAGAAACAAGGGAAAGATCCAGTCTTTTATGCGGAGTCTATTCCAGGTTTGAACAATACAGAGTGTTGGGATAAGCCAGCGGTAGCTGATAAAGAAAAAGCAGTATAATGAGGTGAGCATCAAGTGAAACTTGATGCTCATTTTTTGTTGGTTCAGCTATTTGTGTGAAGTGAAACTCCTGATCATTAAAGTTTCGCTTTATAATGAAAAAGACGAACATTCATGAATGTTTCATAATAAAATGTATTTTTTTAAGAAAAGTGCGGATATGAGTTGTGATTTATGTTAGAATGGAAAATGCCTTTGAAATAAGAGGTTTTATGATCTTTCCTATCCGATTGAAGATTTTGGAGGAGAAATGGAAAGTTCGGATTATTTCTTGTTTTGAATGGTCAGACGTTCAACGTTAATGAAGAGTTAAATGGAGGATTTTATTAATGAAGTTTGTTATGTTCCTTGTAGGATTACTCGTTGTATTTGTACTCGGTTTTCTTATAAGTGCCGATCGAAAGAAGATTAAGTATAAACCAATCGCAATTATGCTTATTATTCAGCTAGCATTATCTTATTTCTTATTAAATACGCAAGTTGGTTATATTTTAGTAAAAGGAATTTCAGATGGATTTGGCGCACTTCTTGGATATGCGGAAGCTGGAATCGTTTTCGTATTTGGTGGTCTTGTTAATAAAGGAGAGGTTTCATTCTTCTTAACAGCGTTATTACCAATCGTATTCTTTGCGGTTTTAATCGGAATTCTGCAACACTTTAAAATTTTACCGATATTTATTCGTGCTATTGGTACGTTGTTAAGTAAAGTGAATGGTCTAGGAAAACTAGAATCATATAACGCAGTAGCAGCTGCCATTGTTGGACAAGCAGAAGTATTTATTACAGTAAAAGATCAATTAAGTAAAATCCCAAAACATCGTTTATATACATTATGTGCATCTTCTATGTCGACAGTGTCGATGTCAATCGTTGGTTCTTATATGAAAATGATCGAACCGAAATATGTAGTAACAGCACTTGTATTAAATTTATTTAGTGGTTTCATTATCATTCATATTATTAACCCGTACGATATTACAGAAGAAGAAGATACACTGAAATTAGAAAATAAGAAAAAACAATCATTCTTTGAAATGCTGAGCGAGTACATTATGCTTGGTTTCACGATTGCGATTACAGTAGCAGCTATGTTACTCGGTTTCGTAGCATTAATTACAGCAATCAATAGCTTGTTTGATACAATGTTCGGTATTACATTCCAAGCTATTTTAGGATATATTTTCTCACCATTAGCATTCGTAATGGGCATCCCGCAAGCAGAAATGGTAACAGCGGGACAAATTATGGCAACAAAATTAGTATCAAACGAGTTTGTTGCGATGCTTGACCTTGGAAAAGTAGCTGGTGATTTATCGGCTCGTACGGTTGGTATTCTTTCTGTATTCCTTGTATCATTTGCGAACTTCTCATCTATCGGAATTATCGCAGGTGCAACGAAAGGTATCGATGAAAATCAATCAAATGTTGTATCATCATTCGGTTTACGCCTTGTGTACGGTGCGACGTTAGTAAGTATTCTATCAGCGATTATCGTTGGTGTTATGTTATAAAAAAAGGATGGCTCTAGCTCATAGCTAGGGCTATTTTTTTTATGGTAAATTTGCATGAAAAAACCAATTAATTAGGAATATATTAACATATAAAAATCTTTTAAAATTTATATTGCATTTCACCTAGATAACGCTTACAATTTGATTTGTAGGTGGTATCAATTTCAGGCTTTCAAGTATGGTAGGAGAGAAGAAGCTACCTTTTATAAATTGCAATTTATGTAAACGCTTACTGATTTTAGATGACAGTTGAATAGTTTTAGGGGTTTTAAATTTTTTTAACAACAATGGTCAGACGTCATTCGTTATACGTTATACGACCAATAACTCGTGGGAGAAGTGGAGGATTCACATATGAAGTTCGTAATGTTTCTAGTCGGTTTACTTGTAGTGTTTGTACTAGGTTTCCTTATCAGTTCAGATCGTAAGAAGATTAAATATAAACCAATTGCACTTATGCTCGTCATTCAATTGGTACTTGCGTATTTCTTACTAAATACAAAGGTCGGATTTGTATTAGTAAAAGGGATCGCAGATGGATTTGGTTCTATTTTAAAATTTGCGGAAGCTGGGGTTAATTTCGTATTTGGTGGTCTAGCAAACGATGGACAAGCACCATTCTTCTTAACAGTATTATTACCGATTATTTTCTTAGCAGTATTAATCGGGATCCTGCAACATATTAAAGTTTTACCGATTATCATTCGTGCAGTCGGTTTCCTATTAAGTAAAGTTAACGGTTTAGGAAAACTAGAATCATATAATGCGGTAGCAGCTGCAATCGTTGGTCAAGGGGAAGTATTCATTACAGTAAAAGATCAACTAAGCAAATTACCGAAAAATCGTTTATACACACTTTGTGCATCTTCAATGTCTACAGTATCGATGTCAATTGTCGGTTCTTATATGAAAATGATTGATCCAAAATATGTAGTAACAGCACTTGTATTAAACTTATTCAGTGGATTCATTATCGTTCATATCATTAATCCATATGAAGTAAAAGAAGAAGACGATATTTTAGAATTACAAGAAGACAAGAAACAAACATTCTTTGAAATGTTAGGCGAATATATTATGCTTGGTTTCTCAATCGCTGTAACAGTAGCGGCGATGTTAATCGGTTTCGTGGCATTAATTACAGCAATTAATGGTGTATTCGATTCAATTTTCGGAATCACATTCCAAAGCATTTTAGGATATATCTTCTCACCATTAGCATTCGTAATGGGTATTCCAACATCAGAGATGTTACAAGCAGGACAAATTATGGCAACAAAATTAGTAACGAACGAATTCGTTGCAATGCTTGACCTTGGAAAAGTAGCGGGCGATTTATCAGCTCGTACAGTAGGTATTCTATCTATCTTCCTTGTATCATTTGCGAACTTCTCATCTATCGGAATTATCGCAGGTGCAACGAAGAGTATCGATGGCAAACAAGCAAACGTTGTATCATCATTCGGTTTAAAACTTGTATACGGTGCAACGTTAGTAAGTATATTATCAGCGATTATCGTTGGGGTTATGCTTTAATAAATTAAGAAAAGCAATGAGCGTAGGCTCATTGCTTTTTTTTTTAACTTGCTTTATCCAAGTCTCTTTTAAAATGTGGTTTCTCTAAATAAGTTCCCAGTCTCCAGACATATTCCACTAGCCCCATTCGGTATTTCTGGAGCCAATAGGTGCTAACGAATAATTGAATCGTATAAATTCCGATGGTTAAAAGAATACCGAAGAAATAGCCGATTTTCCCGTATAAGCCAAATCCATATGCGTAAAAAATGGTTGTTGCGATAATAGATTGCGCTAAGTAATTACTAACGGACATTTTCCCCATGTTCGCCATGTATGTTAGTAGACGGGTTGCTTTTTTGTAATGGAATAATAAAATGATTGTGCTTCCGTAAAAGAAGGTCATAGTTACTGGTGTAAGGCCATCTTGTAACATAATTAAAACCGGGTGTTTTATGAACATAGCTAAGATTTTAATTGTAAAAGAGAAGAGACCGGTGGCAAACCATATTTTTTTGACAGCAGGTATATGTTTACTGACCTCAAATAGCCAGCCTTTTTTCCCTACATACATTCCGAGTAGGAACAGTGGAGACATAAAAATTATTGCGAAAACTGATATGAAAAATAATCCGAATGCACCGTCAATTCCCATGTAATCAAAAGGATTTTCAGTCAATCTAAAGTTGACGTGATCCATATAGCTTCCAGTTTGATGGACTTTATGTTCTTTTTCAGTATAAGGTGCGAAATCATTTATATTTGTAGATGGATCAGTTTGATAAGACATAAGTGTAATAAGTGCGAGTAGAATAATCGCCCAAATAAGCAAAGTTTTCGGTTTTCGATTGATGAATATCATTAAAAAAATCCCGATTATTCCGTATGCAAATAAAATATCTCCCTCCCAAACAAAAGTGCCATGAATGTAGCCGAGTAGTAAAAGAATGATAATACGTCTTATGTATGTGGGGAAGAATTTTTTTCCTTTTGCGATAATACTTTTTTGTAACAAAATAATGCTAAGCCCAAATAGAAAAGAAAATAGGGATATAAAGTTATGTGTGCCGAAAAATTGAATAAACCAATTAGCACCTTTATCAAGATCGCCAAATAGATAAGTTGGTTTTTCACTGGTGAAGAACCCAAATTGAATTAATGTCATATTGACTAGTAAAATGCCAAACAAAGCGAAACCACGAATTGCATCAACAGCTTCTACACGTTGATTCATTTTTCCTCTCCTCGTATATTCGTTTTTATATTGAAAATAATACCATTTTATATCTGGCACTATGTCAAATATGAGGAAATTTAAGGTGATTTTAAGATAGAGAGCAAACAAAAAAATCACCTTAATACATGTATTAAGGTGATTGAAATATTACTCAGCTGGAGGCGTAAATGTACGTTTCTCTAATTCAGCATCTAGCATAAACAGTGCGTTTGAATCGCTTGTAATACGTTTTAGTTTTTGGATGATGCTATCGAATGAAGCTTCTTCTTCAACTTGTTCGTCAACGAACCATTTTAAGAATGTAATTGTTGCATGTTCACGCTCATCCCAAGCGATATCAGATAAGTTGTAAATACGTTTCGTTACTTCACGCTCGTGCTCAAGTGCGACTTCAAAAGCGTTTAATACAGATTCGTATTCGTTATTCGGATTATCAAATCCAGTAATAATAGCGCGCTCTCCGCGGTCATTAATATAGTTGTAAAGCTTCATTGCGTGGAAACGTTCTTCTTCAGCTTGTACAAGGAAAAAGTTAGCGAATCCATCATAGCTCTCAGCTGTACAGTAAGCAGCCATTGCCATATAAGCATGGGCAGAGTAAAATTCAAAGTTCATTTGTTCATTTAATGCGTCGTGCAATTTTTTTGATAACATAAAATCCCCCTTAGTATTGTGACAAGAATATTATACCATAATTGATAATATTCTCATTTAGATACTTCGAACCTTTTCGAAAGCTTTGTGACGTGTGCGTCCATAATGTCTTGTAAGTCTAAATCATATTTTTGCGAAAGAATAATAAGGTTAGATAGTACATCGCCAAGTTCTTCTTTTAGTTCTTGTTTTAGCTCTTCTTCTGTTTTCGCATCTTCATCAGGGCGATCGCGGCCGATTTCAATAGCACGAACGACTCGTGAAACTTCCCCAACTTCCTCGGTTAAGAAATTTAAGCGAATAAAGGCATTATACTGTGACCAGCTTCGTTTTTCGTAAAATTCCTCAACCCATCTTTGAAATGCAACGATATCCATTTCTTCCTCATCTCCTCAATATGTTGTACAATGTCAATTGTATCATAACAATATATAGTTTCGGGGTGTAGGAATGAGAAAGATTTGTGTGTTTGCAGGTTCTAATTTAGGGGAGAGACCAGAATTCAAAGAGCAGGCAATTCAGTTAGGTAAAATGTTTGTTGAGAACGAGTATGAGCTCGTATACGGTGGTTCATGCGTTGGATTAATGGGAGAAGTAGCAAACGAAGTTCTTCGTTTAGGTGGACGTGTAACAGGTGTTATGCCACGCGGTCTATTCCGAGGAGAAATTGTGCATACAGGATTAACAGAATTAATTGAAGTAGAGACGATGCATGAACGTAAAGCGAAAATGGCAGAGCTTGCAGATGCTTTTATTGCGCTTCCAGGCGGATACGGAACGTTTGAAGAACTATTTGAAGTTGTATGTTGGTCACAAATTGGTATACATAATAAGCCGGTTGGTTTATTAAACATAAAATGTTTTTACGGGCCAATTCTGCAAATGGTTGAACGTGCAGCAGAAGAAGGATTTATGAATCCATCAAATAAAGAATTGATCGTTTCAGCTGAGACGGCAGATAAACTAATTCATGCAATCCAAAATTATGAGCGTCCTGTTTTGGGAACGAAGTGGAAGCAACTATCATAGCAAATACGGAAACACATGTCGTTTTAATTTAAGATGGCATGTGTTTTTAATTTGGTTAAATATGTTAATGTTGAGATATGATGTTTTTTGGAAAAGGAGAAATTGATGGAGGAGTTTGTGTATTTACGTCCTGTTTTTAAAAGTATTTTAGCAGCGTCTATTCTTGTTATGCTAATCGTTTCAACACAGAAGAAAGAGCTAATTAATGAATTTTCGCTTTGGTTTATTTCGATATTGTGTATCGGTGTTTCGGCGATAACACTCTTTATGATTGGCTTTATTGTTGATGAGTATAATTTGGCTGGAGATCCACAATCGTTTTGTATGTTTATTGCGATTGGTTGTATTAGTGGTCTGAATTTCATTATTTATTACAGAAGGCAATAAAAGAGGCATTCCATATTACTTTGGAATGCCATTATCATTTTGATTGCTTTGTTTTTTATAGATGTCTTTGGAAACACATGAAAGTTTATTTTAAAAAAGCATGTGTTTTTAATTTGGTTCAATATATTGATAGTGAGATGTGGAAGCGTTTGAAGAGGGGAAGTAGATGGAGGGATGTTTTGATGAATTAAAAAAGAACATCTGAATAAAGGGTGAGTAAGGAATTATTGAGTGACATATAATTGTTCCGTTAAAGGGTCAGATTGTGGAAGATACCGAATGTTTTTATGAAGTTAGTAGAGGTTTTTTTAATCGAAATGAGAATAAATTTTATAGATGTAATCCTTTGGAAATTTTTAATCAGCTATGTATCATAATCTAATCATTAAAATGAAAATTGGAGGAGAGATGAGCATGGGGCGTTCTGTATTAAAAATGTATAACTACCACTTATGGGCAAATGAAGTTATTTTAAATCGCTTAAAAGAACTACCGCAAGACATTTTCCATAAGGAAGTTAAGAGTGGTTTTTCTTCGGTGGCAAAAGTAATGTCTCACATATACCTCACAGATTTAGCCTGGTTTGAGATTATTTCTGGTAAAAGCATGAGTGATGCAATGGTACACACAGACCAATTGAAAGAGCAGCTGGAAACAAAAAATATTGAGGAAATGAAAACTAGTTTTTATGAATTATCTAAACGATATAAAGTACTTTTAAGTAGTCAACAAGATTATGAAAAAGTGGTTGAGGTTGATAATCCATATGCTGGGCACCTAGATACGACGGTTTCTGAAACAATACTACACGTCGTCACCCACGGAGCATATCACCGTGGGAATATAGCCACAATGTTGCGGCAAATGGGTTATACCTCTGTTATGCAAGATTTTGGACTGTTTCTATATTCAAAATGAATTCTTTTTATTTACCATAGAATATGGGTTTTTATGATATTTTTTGGGGACTGCTTTTATTATTGGTTTAAGTTTAATTATGTAATATAGAATAAAGGCATTCCATATTATTTCGGAATGCCTTTATTGTTATTTTTATTTTGTTTTTTATACAGGTACCAGCCACCCCAGCCGCCACCAATTGCTACGACAACGAGGAAAGCATAGTCCTTAACCTCGACACGTATATTGAAAATATTAGCTATAAGTAAGAGAATCCCAACTGTTATTAACGCAAAAAATGCTCTAATTAAGTAGTCTTTCAACTGAACCACTCCCGTCATTTAAGTAGTAAATGATGAATTTGGAAAAGCTAAAGGGTGTTTCCTATATTTTAACATAGATGAGATTGTAATATATTGATAAAAGTAGGGGGAGAGGGGCGCTGATATTGTCGTGATTTGTCGGCAAATTGATATCCTTTGTCAAATCGTTGATATATTGCGGGTAATGATCGATATAATGAAAAAATCGTTGATATATTGCGAGTTATGATCGATATATTTGAAAAATCGTTGATATAATTTCGTGTACCGTTAAGTGCGACCATTACATAAAAAAGCGACTCTAAACGAGCCGCTTCCGCTTTTAAGTATTATTGATTCAAGAACGCACGTAGCATCCAAGCGTGTTTTTCTAGTTCTGTGTAGATGCCTAGTAGTAGGTCAGATGTCATTTCATCGTCAGAGTCTTGAGCAATTTCCATGCCTTTTTTCAGTTCGACTAGCATCATTTGGTAGTCTTTCATGATTGCTTCGACCATCCCTTCTGCAGTTTCTCCGTAAGCTGCTTCTTGAATAGAAGATATTTCTAGGTATTCTTTCATTGTTGCTACTGGTTTACCACCAATTGCTAAAATACGTTCTGCAATTTCGTCGATGTGAGTAGCTGATTCTGTGTAAAGTTCTTCGAATTTCTCGTGTAATGTGAAGAATTGAGGTCCTTTTACGTACCAATGGAAGTTGTGAAGTTTTGTGAATAAAACGCTCCAGTCTGCTACTTGTTTGTTTAATACTTCGATTACTTGTTTGTTCATTATGATCAATCTCCTTTTGAGTTGTTATGTGATATCAATTACTAATTTATAATTATTATAATCTAGTAATCTCTATAAATCAACCCTTTTGCTGGAATTAATTTGAACAAATTATGAACTGTTGTAAATAAAAGGCCCTATTACGATGAAGTAATAGGGCCTTTGTTTGAGATATGGCTCTTGTTCTAAACGAGCCGCTTGTGCTTTTAGTGATATCCAGCTCCGGTGACTAGACCAGTCGGTCATTTCGCGCCTTCCTGTGAGGCAAAGAACGCCTCTTCGTCAGGAGCTCCAATGCCCTCCTGTTCTGAGCAAGTCACCTCCGCTTTTATTTGTTAAACAGCCTTTTGTTTTTCTTCTACATCCTGTCCATCCCAGCACTCTGTATTCTTTAAGCCAGGGATAGAGTTTGCAACGAAGACAGGATCTTTGCCTTGTTTCTTTTGCTTCAAATAGTCTACTAATGCAGCGTAAGCAAATTTGCTAAGGAATGAGATGGCAATTAAGTTTGTGAATACCATTAGTCCCATGAATAAATCAGCTAAACTCCAAACTGTTTTAAGAGCAGCGATTGATCCGAAGAATACCATTCCGACAACTGCAACACGATAAATCATTAACCATGTTTTGCTTTCTTTAATGAATGCGATATTTGTTTCACCATAATAGTAGTTTCCTAGAAGTGAACTGAAAGCGAATAGGAAAATAATAATCGCTAAGAAAGTGCTTGCCCACGGTCCAATTTGTGAACTTAATGCGTTTTGTGTTAATTCGATGCCTTCTAAATTTGATCCTTTGTAAAGTCCAGAACATAATACGATAAATGCTGTTGATGTACATACTAAGAATGTATCTACGAAAACGCCTAATGCTTGAACAAGCCCTTGTTTTACAGGGTGAGATACATCAGATGTTGCGGCTGCATTAGGAGAACTACCCATTCCTGCTTCTGTAGCGAATAAACCGCGCTGAATACCGAACTTGATTGCTGCTCCAACACCACCAGCGATGGCTTGGTCTAAACCGAATGCACCGTTAAAGATTTCCATGAAAATGCTTGGTAACATACTGAAGTTGTTAATAACGACAAAAATAGCCACGCCGATATAAACGATTGCCATTGGCGGAACAATCATTTCTGTAATACGTGAAATGCTCTTAATACCACCAAAAATAATAACTGCAACTAATAAGGCTAATAGAGCTCCTACGATCGTTCGCTCTAGTCCAAAAGCATTTTCAAACGCTATTGTTACTGTATTCGCTTGAACTGAATTGAAAATTAATCCGTACGCAACTGTAATAAGAAGTGAAAACCAGACGCCCATCCAGCGTTTGTTTAACCCTTTTTCCATGTAATATGCTGGTCCACCACGGAACCTACTTCCATCTTTTACTTTATAAATTTGCGCAAGTGTACATTCTACGAAACTAGTAGCTGCTCCGATAATCGCGATAAACCACATCCAAAATATTGCGCCAGGTCCACCCATTGAAATTGCTAATGCTACACCGGCTAAGTTCCCAATACCGATACGTGCTGCTGCACTTAAGCAAAATGCTTGGAATGGAGAGATGCTATCTTTCTTTTTTTCTTTTCGATTAAACCCTTTACTAATTAAGCTGACCATCTCACTGAAATGAGTAATTTGGACAAATTTTAATTTAAAAGAGAAGTAAAGACCGAAGCCGATTAGCATTGCAATAAGAATATATGACCATAAAATATTATTCGTTACCTCAAGGAATCTGCTAAAGATATCAACCATATAATACACTTCCTTTTTTTCGTAATAAGAAAATTATATGCAAAAAATATACGAGAATCAATTTTTCTAAAAAATTATGTTACTTAAATCATTTTTGTGTTATGATTATGTTACATCGTAATATTTTTAGAATTATTTACATTTTAAAAAACTAAATTTAAAGCGAGAAGGTGGGGATAATTTGAAAGAAGATTCTTTATGGAAAGTAAGCCTTGAGAGTTTGAAAATGAGAAGTAATATATTTTTTATCATTACATCTTTAAGTATCTTTTTAGGATCCACTTATTATTACAATAAAAGATTTCCAAATCACAAATATCCTGAGTGGTTAGAATTTCTAAAATTGATTGGATGAATAAAAGACAGAAAAACAGAAAATTAAAATAAAAAAAGTTATGGAGGAGCTAAAAATGAATATTAGAGAAAGTGAACTTCCGGGTATTGGTTATAAGTTTCAAATCGTTACGAAAGGTAACGAAAAGATGGTAATTGTCATTCATGATGATGGACGTAGAGAAATGTATCATTTTGATTCAGACCATGAAGAAAGCATCTCAAGTATTTCACTACGTGACTCAGAGGCAAGACAAATCGCAGCAATATTAGGTGGAATGGTATATAAGCCTAGGGCGTTAGAAAATGTTGAGATGGTTTTTGAAGGTTTAGCGATTGAGTGGTTCAAAGTGGAGAATACAGCTCCAGCAATCGGAAAAACAATTGGCGATCTTGAAATAAGAAAAACATATAGCGTAACGATAATCGCAGTTATGAAGAAGAACATGAAGAAGCTATTTAATCCAGGACCAGAAACAGTAATTGAAGACGGAGATATGCTTGTAGTTTCAGGTGAGAGAGAAGAAATTAAAAAAATTATTAATGAATTACTTTCAAATAGGGGGGACTGATTAGATGGATACGTTAATTTTTGAAGTTGGTACAGCTTTAGTTTTAGTGGCAATTGCAGCAGTAATTGCTGGAAAATTTAAATTCTCAGTAATTCCTTTTCTAATTGTTCTTGGAATGTTAGTAGGACCGCATGCACCGACGATAGGTGTTATCGATCTCAAATTTATTGAAAGTGCAAGTGTAATTTCCTTCCTTGGACGGATTGGGGTTCTATTCCTTCTATTCTATCTAGGATTAGAATTTTCAATGAAAAAACTAATTAAATCTGGACGCTCTATTGCGATTGGTGGAACGATTTATATTTTAATTAACTTTTCACTTGGTTTGTTATACGGATTTATAATGGGATTCCCATTACTAGAAATCTTAATTATTGCGGGTATTATTACGATTTCTTCTAGCGCTATCGTTGCTAAAGTGTTAGTGGACTTAAGAAGAACTGGTAATAATGAAACCGAATTAATTTTAGGAATTATTATGTTTGAAGATATATTCCTTGCTGTATATCTATCAGTTGTTTCTGGTTTAGTACTTGGAGATCACGCTTCCTTCTTAGGTGCCCTTACTTCAATTGGAATTGCTTTAGGATATATGCTTCTATTCTTTATAGTAGCTAGAAAGGCTACGCCGTTATTAAATAAATTGCTCAACATTAGCTCAGATGAAATCTTTATTATTGTAGTATTTGCTTCGTTATTCTTCATTGCTGGTTTTTCAGAAACAATTCACGTTGCAGAAGCAATTGGAGCACTTCTTCTAGGATTAGTTTTCTCTGAGACAGAGCATAGTGATCGAATTGAACATCTTGTTGTTCCATTTAGAGACTTTTTCGGAGCTATTTTCTTCTTCAGCTTCGGGTTAAGTATTGATCCGTTCTCATTAGGCGGAGCGATATGGTTAACGTTAGGCGCTGTCCTTCTTACGATAATCGGTAACTTTGTAGCAGGAATGATCGCAGGAAGACAAGCTGGATTATCTCATAAAGCATCAACAAATATCGGATTAACAATCGTTTCAAGAGGAGAGTTCTCCATCATTATGGCTAATATCGGTATCGCCGGTGGTTTAATGTCAGTACTGAAACCATTCTCAGCACTATACGTGCTTATACTATCCATTTTAGGCCCACTTTTGACAAAAGAGTCGAAGAATGTATATAAATTCTTAAATAAAATCTTTAAGTGGGATACGAAGACTAACTAAATTGAAAAAAATAAAAGTACAAGATATTTCCTGCTTGTACTTTTATTTTTGTAATGAAAACAGTAAAGAGAGGTACATGATGTTAGGAGAGTTGATTCATTCGGTTTTAGTTTTTTTAGAAGGACTTGGTTATTGGGGAATTATGCTTGGATTAATGCTAGAGGTTATTCCAAGTGAAATCGTATTGTCTTATGCAGGTTATTTAGTATCAACAGGAAGCATTACATTTTGGGGCGCTGTCGCGTTCGGTACAATTGGTGGTGTAATTGCACAACTATTCATTTATTGGATTGGTCGATATGGAGGAAGACCTGTTCTTGAGCGATATGGAAAATATATTTTAATTCAGAAGAAACATATTGATTATGCTGAAGATTGGTTTAATCGTTATGGAACTGGCGTTATCTTTACCGCACGTTTTATTCCGGTTGTGCGTCATGCTATTTCGATACCAGCAGGTATTGCAAAAATGTCACATGCTAAGTTTATTACGCTAACTACATTAGCTGTTATTCCGTGGTCAATTGTGTTTGTATATTTAGGTTTTAAATTAGGAACAGAGTGGGAAAGTATTAATAAAGTTGCGGGGCCATATGTGAAATACTTTGCACTTGCTGCTATTGTTTGTGCAATTGGTTATTTTGTATTAAAAAAAATGATGAAAAAAAAGTGATTACAGAAAAGGAATCTATGTCGACGTAGATTCTTTTTTATTGGCATTTTTTCAAGGATGAAAGAATACGTTTAATATTTACCATATTGTGGCATACATATAGAAAAAGGGTGCTTGGAAAGGGGAATAAAGAGAAATGGAACTCCAGTTTCAAAATGTATATCAACAGGTAGAGAATTGGTATGTGTTGGATTCGGAGCTTCCTTGGGATGTCAAAAAGTTGAGAGAGGATTTGTTTTCTCTTATTGAAGTATGTAAAACGCCCGTTATTTTTTGTGATACGTGTGATGCAAACGATGTGCTTCTATCATTAGGAGAAGAGGAAGAAGAGTTCCTATTCCCAGTAGGTGGTTTTTATCATAAAGAAAAGCAATTAATTTTCGTTTGTATATGGGAAGAGTATGAGCAAGTTCTCAAAACGCTACTGCATGAATTCCGCCATGCGATGCAGCATAAGAGAGATATATTGTATGTGGGAAGTGAACGGTACGAAGAGCGGTGGATTGAAAAAGATGCGAGGAAGTTCGCGGAGAGGAAATTGGATGAATATAAGAGTAGAAGGTTAATGTAAAGCATAGTGGAGAAATAGCGCTGTGCTTTCTTTGTACTTATTAAAAATAAGTATTTGACTTTTATGAAGTTTAGTTCTAAACTAATGATATGAAACGAGCGAGGTGATGAAATGAAAACAGAAGATAGACTAGGGTTACTATTATGGTTTCGTTTATCACGTTTTTATAATAAGAGTATTCGTGAGACGAATCAGCATTTGAAAAAATGGAATGTATCTGCCGCCCAGTTTGATGTGTTAGCTCAAGTTGGAGGACATAATCGTTTAACGCAGCAAGAACTTGGAAATAAGCTATTTGTTACGAAAGGAAATGTAACGCAGCTTTTAAATAAAATGGAGCAGCTTGAGTGGATTTCGCGTGAACAAGAGGGTACTACGAAATATATTTCTTTAACAGAAAAGGGAAGAGCTTTATATGAGGAAATCGTCCCACCTCAAGAAACGTTCCAAGCAGAGAAGTTTCATAATTTAAATATAGAGGAACAAAAGCAATTATTAACACTACTAAAAAAGTTACAGTAAGAAAAAATTTTAAAATAAATCTCGAATTCGAGATAGTATGAGGTGAAGGATATGTTTAGAAAAGTTGATCATAAAAATATGGGCAGAGTAAATCATGGCTGGTTAAATACACATTTTCATTTTTCTTTTGCTAATTACTATAACCCAAATAACATGAACTTCGGAGCGTTACGTGTTATTAATGATGATCTAGTAGCGGCACAAACTGGTTTTGATATGCATCCGCACCGTGATATGGAGATTATTTCTTACGTTGTAGATGGTGCTTTAACACACGAAGACAGCATGGGAAATCGCGGAACGATTGAGCGTGGACATGTTCAATATATGAGTGCTGGCACGGGTGTATTTCATAGCGAGCATAATTTAGGCAATGAAACGCTGCGGTTATTACAAATTTGGATTTTACCAGACCGTGCGGATCATAAACCAAACTATGGTGAGTTTAAATTTGATTGGAGCAAGCGCGAAAATGAATGGTTTCATATGGTATCTTCAGTAGAAGGAAATGCACCAATTCAAATTCACCAAGATGCGAATTTATACTCCTTATCATTAGAGGCTGGAAAAGAAATTCATTTTCCAGTGAAAGAAGGCCGTCAATTGTACCTTGTACAAATTGAAGGAAGCAGTGTAATCAATGGTGAAAATCTTGTTATGCGTGATGCAGCAGAAGCGGTAGAAGAAGATATTCACATTCAAGCGAAAGAGCAATCGCACTATTTAGCAATTGAATTGAAAAAACAATAAAATGCGTAAAAAAAAGAGGACATCCGATAGGATGTCCTCTTTTTTTGATTGGAATTGTCTGAAAAATGTTTCTCAAATTTTGGGTAGAGGTATCAGCTGTAAAAATCAGAATTGTATAAAAGTGTCAAAAATCTTTATGGGAATGGGGAATGTTATAGTGAAAAAGCAAGTCATTTCATCAGCATTAGCGTTAACTGTTATCGCCGGGGGATTTGGAGCGTTTGGGGCAACGACAACGAAAGCGGAAGAACAAAAAATTCAATATCATCAAGAATTTAAAACACCTGCATACATAGGTGAAGAATGGAAAGCACCGGAAGGGCTAGATAAAAAAGAGACGGTCTTTCAATACTTAGAGAGTAAGAAAGATATGTTTAAATTAGCAGGAAATATTGAAAAGCATTTTAATATCGTTGGGGAAGAAAAAGACGCTGAATCTGATACGACACATGTGAAGCTAGTTGAGAAACATAATAACATTCCTGTGTACGGTTCTGATCAAACTGTTACACTTGATAAAGAGAATAATGTAAAAGCATTCTTCGGACAAGTTATTCCGAATTTAGATGATAAAAATATTCCTGCAGCTGCAAGCATTACTGCGGAACAAGCAGAAACAATTGCAAAGGCAGATATTGAGAAAGAAATTGGTAAAGTAAAGAGTTATGACGGTGTGAAAAAAGATTTATTTGTATATGAAAAGGACGGTAATTACTACCTTGCATACTTAGTTAAGGCATCGATTTCAAAACCAGCTCCAGGATATTGGCATTATTTTGTTGATGCAACGAATGGAAATGTTATTGAGAAATATAACGCTGTAGATAACATTACTGGATTTGGTTACGGAGTATTAGGTGCTAGACAATCATTTGAAATTGCTCAAGATACGAAAACAGGACAATTCAACTTATTTGATGGTAAACGAGGACAAGGTGTTCATACATTTGATGCAGAAAATATGGACGAGAACTGGTTTAATTTATTCTCACAATGGCTTGGATATACAGGAGAAGAAGTTGAAAGTAAATCTAAGTTCTTCGAAGATAAAGCTGCAGTTGATGCGCATGTAAATGCAGGAAAAGTATATGATTACTACAAAAAGACATTTAATCGTAACTCTTTCGATGATAAAGGTGCGAAGCTTATTTCTACTGTTCACGTAGGTACAGCTTGGAATAACGCGGCTTGGAATGGTGTGCAAATGATGTATGGTGATGGCGATGGAAAAACATTCATTCCATTATCTGCTGGACTTGATGTTATCGGTCACGAATTAACGCATGCTGTAACTGAACATACAGCAAACCTTGTTTACAAAAATGAGTCAGGGGCGTTAAATGAATCGTTATCTGACATTATGGGTGTTATGGTTGAGAAGAAGAGCTGGGATTTAGGTGCTGACATTTATACACCTGATAAACCAGGCGATGCACTTCGTTCACTAAAAGATCCAGCATCTATTCCAAACCCATTAAAACCAAGTGAAGGTTACCCAGATCACTATAGTAAACGTTATACTGGAACAGCTGATAATGGCGGCGTTCATATTAACAGTAGTATTAATAATAAAGCTGCTTATTTAGTATCTGAAGGCGGAGATCACTACGGCGTGAAAGTAACTGGAGTGGGCCGTGAAGCGACAGAAAAAATTTACTACCGTGCGCTTACGAAATATTTAACTGCAAACTCTGACTTCAAAATGATGCGTCAAGCTGCACTTCAGTCAGCTGAAGATTTATATGGTAAAAACTCTAAAGCTGTACAAGCTGTAACGAAAGCTTATGATGCAGTAGGCGTAAAATAATAAGAGAAAAAAACCTGACTAGAGTGTCAGGTTTTTTTTCTTTATCCCGCTAGTCGCGAATACCTAATGCGATTTTCGCCATACGTGACATACGTTCTTTCGACCACGGTGGATTCCAAACGACACTTACTTCTATTTCATTAACTTCAGGTACGTTTGTTGATAATACTTTTTTAACGTCTGATACGATTTGCCCAGCCATTGGACAACCGATAGAAGTCATGGTCATCGTAATGACAGCATTATTATTTTCATCTGCTGTAACATCATACACTAATCCAAGATTAACGATATCAACACCTAGTTCAGGGTCAATAACAGCTTCTAAATTGGCCAATAATTTATTTTCAAATGCTTCTTGTGACATAAGCAGCCCCTCCTACAATTTAATGATATCGATTCTCATTATAACGGAAATGAGCTCAAAAAAATATCCCCTTTCAAAGGGGGATATTTTTTTGAAAATCTATTCTGTTTTAAAATGAGATACGAGTTGATCTAACTCTTCAACTGTTTGTTTCATTTTTCCAGCAGTTACTGTCATTTCATTCATAACGATAACTTTCTGTTCAGCAGATTGTGCCGTTGCGGCGGTTTCGCTGGATACTTCAGTCGAGATAGAAGCGATGTTATTAAGTGAAGCGTTCATTTCTTCAGCACTTGCAGCCATCTCTTCAGCAGTTGCTGATATATCTTGCATTTGAGTAGATACTTTATTTACTTGTTCTACAATTGTTGAGAAAGAAGTACCAGCTTCACGAATAACATTAATGCCTTCAAATGCTTCAGAACGGCCTTGAGACATCATAGAGCTAGCAGTCTCTGTATCATTTTGAATTTGATGTAGTAATTGATTAATGTCTGTTGCAGCTGTTTTAGATTGTTCAGCAAGTTTTCGAACTTCGTCAGCTACGACAGCAAATCCTTTTCCTTGCTCGCCAGCACGAGCTGCCTCAATAGAAGCATTTAAAGCAAGTAAGTTTGTTTGCTCAGCAATATTAGAAATAGATTGTACAGCAGTATCAATATATTTCGTATGAGTGATTAGACGTTCAACCACTTCTGACGTAGCATTTACAGCTTCGTGTATCGTTGTCATTTGTGAAACAGATTTTTGGATAACGGTACTTCCATCGCTAGCATGTTCAGATGTGGCAACAGCAAGTTCCGCTACAGATGAAGCAGATTCAGCAATACGCTGAACACTTACTGCCATATCGTCCATTGCAGTTGAACTTTCTTCCATACTAGAAGTTTGTGATTGAATACTTGCATTTAAGTTAGACATCGAGCTTTGGACTCTTACTGTCGCCTCACGTGATGTATTCGTTTTTTCTAGCATATTTTCAGAAGCAGTTTGTACTTCCACTGATGTTTTTTGAACACGATTAATGATATGTTGTAGGTTTTCTAACATTTTATTAAATGATGTTGCGATAGCACCGATTTCATCGTTGCTATTTACTTGTAGACGTGCCGTTAAGTCACCTTCTTGAGAGGCTAATTCTTTTAGCTTCGTGTCAATTTGTTGAATTGGTTTCACAAGTTTACCAGAGAACCACCATGCAAGAATAATTGCAGCGACAATACAAATAACGAGTGATAAAAAAATAACATATTCGATTAAGAGTGCAGATTGGTCAATTTTTTCAATAGATTGTTCACGTAATTTAGCTTGTTCATTACTGTAATTTGTGAAGTCACCAATTACTTTATAGACAGTTCCGTTCTCTGAAGAAGCTACTTGTAAAGCTTCTTCCCATTTTTGTTCTTTTGCAAGAGTGAA
Source organism: Bacillus sp. PSXD-155 (assembly GCF_049310765.1). Lineage (NCBI taxonomy): Bacteria > Bacillati > Bacillota > Bacilli > Caryophanales > Bacillaceae > Bacillus > Bacillus sp. PSXD-155. The sequence continues at coordinate 121,318 of NZ_JBMOWC010000008.1, forward strand.
TACTTTTTCCTCAACGAACTTTCTCCAAGTAGACCCTAATTCCATTGTGCTTTTTACGGACGAAGAAGCATTTGGATTAGAAAGAAGTTTATCTTTTGAATCCTCAAGACGTTTACTCATCTCATTAAACTTGTCTAATTCGACTTGATCATGTTGTAGTAAATAACCTCTTAGAGCAGAGAGCTGTACTTGATAAGCGTCTCCACGCTCTTTTAATTCTGTTGCCAGTGGAGAAATTTCTTTTTGTAATGTTTCAGCTTTACGAGATTGGTCGATAGCAAAAAATAAAATAAATGCTAAGGCGATACCAAATAAAGCGCAAATCGTTCCCATCATGAACATAAGTTTTTTTCTGATACTTACAAAATTCATATGATAAAAAGCCTCCTTTGTGAAATCTTAGTATTAGAATTAATTAATGTAAAAAATTGAAAGAAAGCTTTACTCCAGTTGGAATAAAGCTTTCTTATTTCCTTTAGGAATTATAGCAGACGGAATGAGAGATAGAAAGAGATATTTTAAAGTGAAAAAAGAGAGACTGTAAAACTTTCTTTCTTATACCTTTGAGCTTGTGTCATTTTCACTTTAAGCGTTTGTTTTGAAATGAGAAACGAGAACTTCAAGTTCTTGTACGATTGTTTTCATTTCAGATGATTTGTTAGCCACGATACTCATTTTGTTTACTTGAACACCAGCCGAATGTGCTGTTTGTGATGTTTCTGCAGCAACTTCGTTTGAAATAGAAGCGATATTATTTAAAGCTGCGTTCATTTCTTCAGAGCTTGCAGCCATCTCTTCAGCAGTTGCAGACATTTCTTGCATTTGCGTAGAGACTTTGTTAATGTGGTTAACAATTTCTGAGAATGAAGATCCAGCGGTACGAATAACCGTAATTCCTTCAGAAGCCTCTGCTTGACCTTGTGTCATCATGTCATTTGCTATTTTTGTATCGGTTTGAATTTGATGCAGTAAATGGTTAATATCAGTTGCGGCTAGTTGAGATTGTTCAGCAAGTTTTCTAACTTCATCGGCAACAACAGCGAATCCTTTTCCGTGTTCACCAGCACGAGCTGCTTCAATAGAAGCATTTAAAGCAAGTAAATTTGTTTGTTCGGCGATATTCGAAATAGATTGAAGTGCAGTATCGATATGATTTGTATGTGTAATGAGTCGCTCAACTACTTGTGAGGTAGCGTTAACAGCTTCGTTAATTGTATGCATTTGTGTAATAGATTTCTCAATGACTTTATTCCCATCATCTGCTTTTTCTGCAGTTGTGACAGCTAAACTAGTAACAGAAGAGGCGGACTCAGCGATACGCTGAACACTCGTTGCCATGTCATCCATTGCGGTTGAACTTTCTTCAATGCTAGAAACTTGTGAACGAATATTGTGTTCAAGAGCATTCATAGTTTCTTGGGTCCTTGCGGTATTTTCCATAGAAGCGGTTGTTTCGATAAATACATTTTCGGAAGCTTCTTTTACACTTGTTGATGTTTGTTGAACTTGTTTTATTATATGCTGTAAGTTAGTGAGCATTTGATTAAAGGAATTTGCAATGTCACCAATTTCATCTTTACTCGTTACGTGTAATCTAGCCGTTAAATCTCCATCTTGAGAAGCTAATTCTTTTAACTTCTCATCAATTTGTCGAATTGGTTTAACGAGTTTACCAGAGAACCACCATGCTAATAAAATAGACGTTAATGTACATGTAATGAGTGAGAAGAAAATAATATATTGAATAAGTGATGAAGAAGACTCGACATCAGCAATTAATGCGTCACGTTTCTCATTTTCTTCATTTGTATATTTATTAAAACGACCTAAAAGATCATTTACATAATCTGTTTGTGCTAAAGCAATTCTAGATGCTTCGTCCCATTTTCCTTCACGCGCAAGAGGGAGTACCTCATTATCTATGACGCTACGCCATTTTCCTCCCATTAAAATGGCTTCTTTCATTCCTTCTGGGAGCTTTTTGTCACTTGTTACTTTCTCTCTAGTATCAGCTAATTTTTTCCCTTCTCGGTTGAACTTATCTAATCCTTTTTGATCATGTGATAGCAAATATTCTTGTAAACCAGCAACTTGCCCTTGGAACCAATCGCCACGTTCTTTTAAAATCGTCGCTCTTTTCGATACATCATTTTTTAACGTTTCGATTTCACTTGCTTGATTCATGGCGAATGAAAGAATAACAATAAGAGCAATGCTAAATAAAGAAGAAATGCTTAAGAGTGTGAACAGTAGTTTTTTTCGAATACTAACATATTTCATCGTTACCCCTACCCTCATTTAAATTATTTATTATGATTTATAGATATTTAAAACGAAATTAATAAAAACATTATTATGAAGTTATTAATCTGTTCAATAAAAATTATAGCAGATAATGGAAGGAGTCAGATTGGTATTAGAAAAAGTTCTTAAAATGTATACATTTGCATATCATAAAATTCATAAATAAATATTAGAAATGCTATTGAAATTTGAAATGACATCATGTATACTTCTAATTAGTTGATAACGATTATCAGTATCAACTAAAAACATTACTCTTCGTTATGTTGGTCATACCCCTTTTTGACGACGTAAGTCAGAGACGAAATGTTGAAATATCTTGTGTCCTATTCTACAGAATTATGGTAATCTCCAACCTCAACTTATATGCGTGAGCATGCAAAAAGGATCCTATCCGTGAAGGGATCCTTTTTTGCATGCTGTCGCAATTATTGTATATAGACCAGGGATACGTTCTTCGATTCCTTCTGGTGCAGTAGAAGGGAAGACCCATCTTTGATGAGATCCATGTTCTTCAACTAGTTTTTCAATTTTAAGACGTTCTTCCGCAAGTGTTGTAATGATTTCTCCTAGCGTCCAGCGACGGATGGTTGTTTTAGGTAGCGATTCTTTCTGTGCTTCTGTAAGAAGGATGCTATAAGCAACATCATCTTCAATTAATTCTTCATCGAAATAATTTCCACTTGCTCGAAATGATGGATGGTCTACTCCTAATAGCTTTGTGTATATTGGATGGTAATCGCGAAGGATAAGTATTCCACCTGGCTTTAGTAGTTGAGAAATTTTTTTGAAAAGTGGTTTTAAATCTAGAAAGTAATGAAGTACACCAAGCTCCAGTAATACGATATCAAATGATTTGGAGAGATTTACATCTAGTACATCAGAAACGATGTAATGAATAGAGACGTCTGCGGCGGCAGCAAGTTCATTTGCATATTTTGCATTACTTGCTGAAATATCAACAACTGTTACGTCAGAGCCTAAAAGGGCGAGAGCAACAGCTTTATTTCCTTTTGAGCCGAGTAAATTAATAATACATTTTCCTTTTGGAGATTGTATGTAAGGTAAATAATGTGCTACTTCGCGTGTGGGATCTTCCATGATTTTTTTCGCATAATCCTCCGGTGCCCCGTGGCGATTCGTCCAAGCTTCATAAGCAGCTGTATTCCAGCTTTTTTCATTTATAGTGCTTAGTTGTTTTTGGTTCAATGTTATCACTCCTTTTGTGAACGTATAGGTATTCGGCGGGAGGATGGGATTTCCTTTTCGTTCTGGATAAAAGTTTGATTTTTCTGTGATTAAGTCGTAAAATACTTGTTATACGTAAAAGCGTTGAAAAGGAAAAGTAGGATGAACACATTCTTTCCAGAGAGCTTCGGTAGCTGAGAAGAAGCAAGAATATTCATTTGAACAATGGCCTTTGAGCTTCGTCCTGAACTTATCAAATGATAATAGTAGGCGGCGACGAGAGTTGGTACTCGTTATCAAAACCACAGTATAAGAGCATAGAGCTCCGTACTTGTTAAGGCTAATTATGTGAGTGATTGGCGAAATAAGGTGGTACCGCGACTGTTTATACAGCCCCGCCCTTATCTTTTTTAAGATAGGGGCGGGGCTTTTTATATTTTAAAGGAGGAATATAAGATGAGTATTTTTATTGGAGGCGCTTGGCCGTATGCAAATGGTTCGTTACACCTTGGCCATATTGCGAGTTTATTACCTGGAGATATTTTAGCGCGTTATTACAGGGCAAAAGGTGAGAATGTGCTGTATGTTTCAGGGAGTGACTGCAATGGAACACCGATTGCAATTAGAGCAAAACAAGAAGGTGTGACAGCAAAAGAAATTGCTAATAAGTATCATGAAGAATTTCAGCGATGTTTTCGTGATCTCGGTTTTACGTATGATTGCTATACACGTACCGATAGCGAGCATCATCATGAAACTGTTCAAAAAGTTTTTTTACGTTTATTAGAAGAAGGCTATATTTATAAAAAAACAGTGGAACAAGCGTATTGTGAAACGTGTACGCAGTTTTTACCGGATCGTTATGTAGAAGGAATATGTCCATATTGCCATGAAGCAGCAAGAGGAGATCAATGCGATGCTTGTTCTGCTATTTTAGATCCTCTTGATTTGTTAGAAAAGAAATGTAAGTTATGTGGTAGTACGCCATCTGTAGAGGAAACAGAGCATTTCTATTTTGCATTGCATACATTTCAGGAGCAAATTAAAAAAGTTGTAGAAATCGCAAAAGAAAAAGGAACATGGCGTGATAATGCAATTCAATTAACGGAAAGATATGTAAAGGAAGGGTTACAAGATAGGGCTGTATCAAGAGATTTACCAATCGGGGTATCAATTCCAGTGAAAGGGTATGAAGATAAAAAAATTTACGTATGGATTGAAGCAGTGGCAGGATATTATTCAGCGAGTAAACATTGGGCTGAAGAAACAGGAAAAGATGATCAAGAGTTTTGGAATAGCGATGCGCAAACATATTATGTACACGGCAAGGATAATATTCCATTTCACTCCGTCATTTGGCCAGCGGTATTACTTGGAATAGGGGAAGAAGCAATCCCGCGTCATATCGTTTCGAATGAATATTTAACAGTTGAAAAAAGAAAATTATCTACAAGTAAAAACTGGGCAGTATGGGTGCCTGACATATTAGAACGCTATGATCCAGATTCTATCCGTTACTTCTTAACAGTAAATGCACCAGAAAATCGTGACACTGATTTTTCATGGCGTGAATTTATTTACAGTCATAATAGTGAATTGTTAGGAGCATATGGAAACTTCGTGAACCGCACATTAAAGTTTATTGAAAAATATTATGATGGCACTGTACCAAAGGGGACTATTGATATAGAGCTGAAAGATAAAGTAGAAGGATTATATAAAAATGTAGGAGAGGCGATTGAGCAAACTAAATTTAAGGTGGCGTTAGAGACAATATTTGATGCAGTACGTTTTGCAAATAAATATTTTGATGAAAAGCAGCCTTGGAAACAAAGAGAAGATGATCCAGTTTCGTGTGAAGAAACGATTTATAACTGTGTGTATCTTATCGCTAATTTTGCAAATCTCCTTGAACCGTTTTTACCATTTTCAAGTGAAAGAGTTAGAAGCACATTGTCGATTATTAAACGAAATTGGGAACCGCAAAATACGTTGCCAAGTAGAATTGATAGCGTGCAGCCACTATTTGAGCGAATCGATGTAAAACAAATTGAGCATGAGATAGAGAAGTTATATGGAGCGGTAAAATGAGAGATAACAAAAGACCTTTCAAGTAAATGAAAGGTCTTTTGTTATGCAGTATGATTCTCTTTCTTATCTTTCAAAAAGAAAAGTACAGCAAGGATTACAAGAATAATAGCTGCAATATCATACGTTATTTTAAATGTAGTATTAAAGTTTAAGTACTCTACGAAAGGAGTTTTCACTGCTCCTGCATATATACAAACGGGAATGAGAAGTAAATCGTAAAATTTCTTTTCTTTCATATATCTTATTAGGAAGAAGATACACATAATAGCAAAAAATATGATGCTTAAAATAGTCATTTATACCTCCAGATAAATTTACTTATTTTAATTGCAGTTATATCTTTTATATAAATTCTGTATTTTTTCAAGCGCTATGCACGCGATTGTGTTTCCTTTCTTTCCTAGCCGTAAGCAGCTGAGGAGTGAAAATCCCAATCAATATAAAAATAATACCAATCCACTGCATGAATGTTACGACTTCATGTACAAGTGTAATAGAAGCGATAATAGCAGTTGGTAATTCAGCTGCACCTAGTATTGTACCAAGTCCGGTTCCTACTTTCGGTACGCCAATTGAAAAACAAATGACAGGTACAACAACGCCGAATAATCCGAGGAAGAAAGCATATTTCCATAGACCGGCTTGGAGGGCACCATCTGTTAAAAAGGTTGGTGGGAAGAATAGACATACGATAAGAGTCGCACTTGTTGTCATGAGAAAGCTTTTCGTATAAGGGGGAACATCTGTAGCAACGCGTCCGCTTGCAAAAACATAGAATGAAAAAGAGACTGCAGCTAATAGTCCAAAGATAATCCCTTTCGTAGAAAAACTTTGTCCGAGGCCTTCAAATACACCACCTGCAAACAATGTACCAGCAAATAAAATAAGGATAGATATGATCTTATCGCGGCTTGGAAAGGTTCGATTTGCAATCGCTTCGATAATGACACCAATCCAAGTGAACTGAAAGAGTAGGACGACAGCGATAGATGCGGGTAGTTCTTCTACAGAAATAGCGTAGAAAATCCCAGTCATACTCATTGTTATTCCGACGGTTAGTAATGAAAAGAATTGTTTTTTTGTTACCTTATGACGTGAAAAGAAAAGAACGAGTAGAAATAGTCCAATCCATCCGAAGACATATTGTCCCCCTAATAGTTGATGTGCTGAAAATCCATTTATGAATCCGAGTTTGAAAATAGTTGAAAGTATGCCGTAGCTGCAAGCACCGAATAAAACGAGCAATGAATATTTAAACTTATCCATAAAAAATCCTCCTTTTAAGTAATAAAAAACGCCCGCTATCCAAATAAGGATAACGGGCGAACGAAACAGAGTAAGACACTCTACAAAATTCCGCCACTCACACATGAAGTATGAGTTTGGGGTATGTAATTATAGTGAATGTTACATTGCTTTTGGGAATACAATGGAGCATTTTACACCTTGAGCTGTGTTTTGTATCCCGTAAGGAAACTGATGTTTATCTAATATTTGTTTCACGATATATAATCCAAGACCACTACCTTGTACTAAACCGTGTTTATCAGGGTTTGCGCGATAGAAAGGCTCAAATAAATGAGCAAGTTTATCTTCATCAATTTGTGAACCTGTATTCAATACTTCTAATGCGTAACCGTTTGGTTTTTCATAAAGCTTTATATATACGTGCTGATGGTCAATTGTATAATGAATTGCATTTGAAATAATGTTAAAAATAGCAGTTTGAATAAATTTAGGATCAGCTAAAATTTGTACGTCGTGTTTAATATTAGATTGTACATTTAATTGTTTTACAGATACAAAGTAATCTACTTTCTTCATAACATCCTCAATAATATTAGATAAAGAAATGACTTCTAAATTCGGTTTAAATTGAGGGTTTTGTATTTTGGATAATTCCGACATTTTTTCCGTTAATATGTTAATGTCTTGCATCATCTCGTAGGAACGTTTCAAATACTTATCTCTATCTTTATAAGCTCCAATTCCGTGAATCATGCCATCTAGTTGTCCCATGACGGCTGCGATTGGTGTTTTTAATTCATGGGATACCATAGACATAAATTCTTTACGAGATTGTTCTAATTGTTGTTCTTTCTTGAGCTCATTTCTTAAATCTTGATTGCTTTCATGTAAATTCTTCACAATATTTGGTACTTGTGAAGCAGCTACTGACAAATTAAAATCTGTTTGATCTGTATTTTTGTTAAGTAGCTTTTTATCTGAGAAATCAAGATTCATAATATCTTTTAAAGCATCGCTCATATATTGAAAAGGTTTAGCAATTAGTTTTGCGTACATTAAAGATCCGAGTAGAGATAATGCAAGCATTGTCGCGCCAACCTGTGGAGCTAACTGCTGCAACGCATCTGCTAACTTTGGATTATCATTTGTATCATTTGTTTTACTTGCTGCATTTTGTGTATGTAAGGCATCATTATTAGCGGCTTTCTTTTCTGCTTCTGTAAGCTGATTAGAAGTGCTATTTTCCCCCGAAAGGTTTTGTGTATGTTCTTTTGCCTTTGCAGTTTGGCTAGGCTGCAAAAGGTGATTGATAGCTGTAGAAAGAGATTTATAATCTACAATAGAAGATTGGAAATTAGAAATGTTTCCCTCTGACACAGCTTTATTTTGATTCGTTTTACTTTGATCGTTTTGCTTATCTAAATCCGCCTGTTCTGTAGTTGGCGTTCCATTTTCTTTCACAAAACGTTCTTTATCGTAGTTTGAAGCTAGAAAGTAAATGATTTGATAAAGACAAAGTGATAAAAGAATACAAAATAATAAGGTTTTGATGAAAATATTTTTGGTGATGTTGTCTTTGCTACGATTCGATTTTGTAGCCAATGCCTTTCACCGTTTTAATATAAGGAATTCCTAATTTTTTTCTTAAGTTTTTAATATGTGTATCTATAACTCTTACATCACCATAATGTTCATAGCCCCATACCTTATTCAACAAATCACTTCTTGATAATACTTTTCCTCGATTTTGCAGTAAAGTATAAATAATTTCAAATTCTTTTGTTGTCAATTCAATTTGATTACCATGAACATAAGCTGCATATGCTGTAGAATTTAACATCAATTCATGGAATTGTAGTATAGTTGCAGCTTCTGCTTCCTTTGTTGCTGCCCTTCTTAATACAGCCTCTACACGCTTAATAAATACGGTGTAATGGAACGGTTTCGTAATATAGTCATCAATACCTAACTCAAATCCTTTAATTTCACTTTCTTCATTATGTAAGCCAGTTAACATAATGATTGGTACATCAGATTGTCCTCGCATAATTTTACAAATACTATAGCCATCTATATCTGGTAACATTACATCGAGGAGGACAAGATCGTATGAATTTTTTTGGAAAAGAAGAATACCTTCTGTTCCAGCACCAACTACATCAACAGTAAAGTTTTGTGCCATTAGAAATTCACGAATAAGTTCTTGTATATCTGGGTTGTCTTCAATCACCAGTATATGCGTCATAGTAACACCTCCTAAATAACGCTTTTTACTGCAATATTCGAATTCATCATTTTTCGAGTGACTCAGATTGTTTATACATATAATAAGCCCCCGCTATAAAATAATAATAAAAGTAGCAAGGGGAATAGTTTAGTGTTACTGATTAGTTCAGAATTACAGTAGTTCTATTATAGTATGTATTATAAAATTTATAAAACATTATAACTGTATAATTTTAATATCTACGTTTATCAATGTTTGGATATTAGCTAATCAAATCTATTCCTATTATATATGTAAATACAGTTGTTTTGCTACTGTAAATGAATAAATAAAATAAGCCAAGACATAAAATTCTTGGCTACACATAAATCTTGTTTTTAGGCTATTTTACAGTGACAGTAGCTTGCTGCTGAACACGCTCAAATAACCAGTGTATATCATTATTATACATACGAATACAACCAAGTGTTGTCCATTTGCCGATTGCTTGATTATTGTTAGTTCCGTGAATCGCATAAGTTGTTCCGTAAGTTCCTGCCATATTTAATCCAAGCCAACGGTCACCAAGTGGATTACGTGGATCGCCGCCTTTAATTTTGCCTGTATAATAAGGGCGGTTTTTAATTTTATTTACGATTTGAAAAGTGCCTTTAGGTGTAGGCGTTGCAGCTTTTCCAGTAGCGACAGTAAAACTTTTTATAAATTTTCCATCCTGATAATAATCCATTTTATTTAACTGAGTGTCTACGATTAATTGATCTTTCGTTGTAGCGGCCTCTGCGCTAGCGAATGGAAGAGTTAAAAATCCTAATGATAATAGTGCGCTTAATAATAATTTTTTCATTGTTATTCTCCTTTTACGATCGTAATAGTCTTACATACAATGAAGTTGTAATCCTCGTAATGCTTTATTTACATTTTCATCTAATGTTTCAAAGAATGTAGTGATTTTGCTGTTGTGTTTGTTGTTTTTATCAATAAGTAATCTTTCGTTTAATAAAAGCTCGCCACGTAGTCCAAAACTTTGAACTTGAATATTTAGCTCATCTTCATTTTCAGAAATAATTGGTAAGAAATAGTGAAAAGCTTTCGTTGGAATGATGTAGCTTTTGCCAATCATGCTTTCTTGGTTTGAGTTAGTCCATTTTTTCGTGACAATTTTAATATTCTTTTTTGAAACGATAAAAGATAGTGTTGTAGATTTTGTTAAACTTACGTCAAATTCACTTGTTTCACATATGTGTAAATTAAAAACGGTTTCATTTTGATGAGATTCAACATTTGTATTAATAAAATCGTGCATTTTATATGCTTCCATTTCGTATTCACCCTTTTTTCAATTTCGAAAAACGACTTATATTTATTCAAATTAATGCTTAGTCATATATTAGTTAAATTTTTCAACAAATTCCGATATAATCTTACAATACGTATATGAAGCTAATATGAAGTTAGCATGAGTTTGTGGTGGTTTTTTATTGAGAACAAAATAAGAAAGGTTTTTCAGTGTTAAAAAATGGATAAAATTCGCATATTATTAATGCGTCTTTTTGTTATTTCGACTTGAAAAATGCTTTTAACTACTTAATAAAGAACGGAAATCATTAGTGTGACCCTTACAAAAATGTAATAAAAATGTAAGCTATTGTGATAGTTATTTCGACAATTTTTTTATACAATAATAGTAAGAAGTTGTACGTGATTGAAAGGAGAGATGACATGGAATGGATTCATGAATTATTTCAGCAATACGGGTACTATGTTGTACTTGTAGGTTTGCTGTTAGAATATATTGCACTTCCGTTTCCGGGAGAGCCAACGTTAGCATATGCGGGATTTTTAGCACATAAGGGTGATTTAAGTTTACCGATTTTAATTATTCTATCCTTTATTGGGACAAGTGTAGGAATGACGATTCAATACTTTTTAGGAAATAAATTAGGTATGCCTTTCATTCAAAAGTATGGGAAATACGTATTTTTAACACAAAGAAAAATTGACTTAACGAGAATGTGGTTTGATAAGTATGGGTACTTCTTAATTTTTATTGGTTTCTTTATTCCTGGTGTACGTCATTTCACAGGATACTTTGCAGGAATTATTAATTTACCATTCCGTCGTTTTGCCATTACAATTTATTCAGGCGCTCTATTTTGGGTATCATTCTTCTTAATCGGTGGTTACTGGTTAGGTGGAAACTTACATGATATCTTTGGAGTGCTAGAAGGTCATATCGGTAAAATCATTTTTGGAGTTATTGTGATTGTAGCGGTTACGTTAGGTATTCGTTTCCGTAAGCAGTTAAAACGAGTATTACTACAAAACGCAAGCTAATATGAAATCCATTCTATGTCAGAATTTAGGAAGGCAGTGCAAAAGCACTGCCTTTTTTATTTTATTGTTAAGACTATGTTTAATGTACATTTTACATTCTTTATAGGAATTTGATACAGGATAAGAAATAAGTATCTTGTCAATTATTATAGTCGTAATGACAATTATAATTGACAAAAATAAGGATATTATTTACAATTTTAATTAAATAAATGAAAAAGAGGGAAGACATGAAGCTTCAAAATCGAGTGAGGGAATTGCGAGCAAAGCATCGTTTATCACAAGGGGATTTAGGAAAAGTGATTGGATCATCACGGCAAACGATTAGTTTAATTGAACGTGGGGATTATGCACCATCTATTGTATTGTCGTTAAAAATCGCACAAATTTTCAATGTACCAGTGGAGGAAATATTTACGTTAGTAGAGGGGGAAGAGGACGATGAAGAGTAAGCGAAAAAAACAATTTGATTCTGTGGGGAAAATAGCAGTAAGTATGATGGGTGGCTTTTTAACGTCTTATATAGCTTTAAATTTACTCTCGGATGAACCGAGAAAATTATCATCTAATACATTTATAGGTATATGTACTATTTTTGGAATTTTAATGATGTACTATACTTGGAAGAATACACGTATGTTAGCAGAGGCACGCGATGAAGAAGAGAGCGTACAAGGTAGGAAATTAGGCATTATAAGTATATATTTACGTGTAGGTGATATAGTTACGCAGGCATGGTTTGTATATGCAGTTATTACATGTAGACGTGCACTGTTGCAGGATACAAATGTTTCATTTGCGGTGTGGAATTTAGTAGTTTCTATTCTTTGTTTAACTACTGTAGTAATTATCGGACTCATAACAAAAAATCGTTATAATAAGCTATATCCTGAACAAGGTGTAACGTATATGGAATCTATGAAAATGTGGACGAAAAATGCAGATGAAGGATTAAAGCACATTGTGCATGAGGCTGGATATAAAGCGTATGAATTTACGAATACAATATTGGCATATGTATGGTGGGCTGCGGTTATATATACAGCTGCTAGTGATATCGATTTTGTATTAATTGGCTTAATCTCATTTATTTGGATATTGCATCTCGGGAAGTTCATGTACGAAATGCAGAGAAAAATGATTTATTAAGGGGAGAAAAAGGTGGATATTTTAAGAAGGCCAGCTGGCTCAATGACAGTGGCGCTAATTCTGTCCATTTTATACGGAGTAATCCGAACTGGGAAATTAGAAGTAATTTTGAACCTATGGGCAATAGTTGGAATTTCATTGTTAGTGTTAGCCATTCATGAGCTAGGACATGTAGTATTTGGTGTAATAGGTGGTTTAACATTTAAATTTATGACAGTAGGACCCATTACTATTCAAAAAGAAAAGGGAAAATTACGCATTCGAGAAAATAAATTATGGGCGTACTTTGGAGGCGTTGCAACATTAGTACCACCTTCTATAGAGACGCCGAATCTTTCGAAAAAGTGGGCGTGGCTCACTTTAGGTGGACCGATTACGAGTTTACTATTTGGTATTACTTCCGGTTACATATACATGGTGAGTTATTATCAATATCTTTTATATTTTTCCTTTTTCCATTTTGCAATCTTTGCGGTTACAATTGTGCCGATAAAAGGAATACTTATGAGTGATGGGATGCAATTTCTTATTTTAATTAAAGATGATGAAAGAGCTAGAAATCACTTATATGAGATTCAAATATCGAGTGAGTTATTTAGTTATAAAAGACCGAAAGATTGGGATGAAAGGTTAGTAGAATTGAGTGAGGAGAAAATAAAAGAGAATAAAGGGATAAGAGAGATAATGAGTAGACTTATGCTCGTCTTTTTTGCTCGTGCAGATCAAGAGGGAATGGAAAGAGCGATACCGTATATAGAACGAATTGTTCAATTACCTGTAACGAAAGAAAATAAGTTTTTCGTTAGTAGTTTTCATAGTTGGTACCTTTTATATAAAGCCCTTTATCAGATGGATAGTCTTTCTTTGCAAGAAGCAAAAGAACATGCAAAGGCTATTACAAAAATGGACCTAAGTGGATATTACCGTACACAAGGAATTATTAAATATGTAGAGGGCAATATGGAAGCGTCCCGTACTTATATGAAGAAAGCTGATCAAGAATTAAAGAGCGCCGAGAAGAGTGAAATGGGATATTTACAATTAGAAAGAGAATGGTTTAAGCAGCTGAAAGAGAGGGTATCTTACGATGGGTGAGGTATCCTCTTTTTTATATGTCATCTTATGCCGTTCCATAAATAGCCTAGGGCGAGTAAAATGAGATAAGAAGAGCAAAGCTTGGAGGAAGTAAATATGGAAATTTTATCAATTATTTTGATAGTCTTGCTCATTTATGTTGTTTTTAAAGTGGCATATGTAGCATTAAAGATACTCGCGATCCTATTAATTATCTTTTTAATCGTAGAGTTCGGCAGTAAGTTGCTTGGGGGATAGGGTATGTTGTGCGTTTTGAGTGTCGAAGGATGTCGGTAAATCGATATCCTACGTCGAATCGTTGATATAATGAAAAAATCGTTGATATAAGTGGAGAAACGATCGATATATTTGAAAAATCTTTGATATATTTTAGTGAATACGAAGTGGGGTATGTGGAAAAGAAGTTGCCGTGAGGGTAACTTCTTTTTATCGTGATGCGGGGTATGCAAACCAACATAAAAAAGCTGGAAGAGTATCTTCCAGCTTAAGAGTTACTTTCAATTTGGCGACCGCTATCTTCTTCATTGTCTTGTAATAGGTTGAATACGTCTGCTAGGCAGAATGCAATGAACCAAGTCCATAGACCGTGGAAGAAAGCTGAGCTTAATTGAAGTGGTAATGTATAGTTTGTCATTGAGTAGGAAATACATCCACCAACGATTCCGATCATTGTTAATAACATTGTTTTTTGAGCATTTTCTTCTGGATTAAAGAGGAAGTAAATGTATCCGCCTAAAAATGAAGCGCTTACAAGTGTTTCGATTCCATTAAAAATGATATTCTCTCCAAGCTGTGTGTTTGTCCAGAAGCAGATTGTTCCGCCGATAATAGCAAACAGGACAGCTATTGTATATCGTATATATTGATTCATATGTTCATCTCCTTATGTAATAAGATGATTTGGAAGTCAAAAAGGTAGGTATAGTATATTGAAGTGAGTTTTAATTGTACGTATCTTTTTATAAAAAGATCATTGAAGAGTAACTAAGATGATCGGTTGTTTAAACCGTTACGTGTATGGTGTCTGAAATATACCCGACTGCTCGTTTCTTTTTGCTTGTAAAATAAGAGAAACTTCCAAGTCTATATACTCTTTTTTTGTGAGTCTGCTTTCATTATAACACATTTAGAGACATAATAATAGAATTATCTGATTTTGTAATAAGTGTAAAAAATAAAAAGCGCAAGGAAATACCATTAACGGTGCAGTTTAGTGGAAGAAGGATTTTAATTTATTATGATGAAATATGTAATCAAGGTGAGATCTAAGAAGGAGGCTTAAATACTATAAAAAATGTTTTATAGTATGAATGTAAGGGAGGAGAGCTAACTTGGAGTTCACAACAGAAAGATTAATAATTAGACCTTTTAAGAGTACTGATTTACAGGATGTATTTGTTATTTATAATAGTGATGATACATGTAAGTTCCTATTACATAATAAGTGGACTCATGAAGACATGCAGAAAAGATTTAATAAGAAGTTAGCAAATAATGTACTTACTAAAGAATCAATATTAAGTTTGGCAGTTATATACAAAACTAAAGTAGTTGGTGATTTATCCGTATGGTACACAAATATGAAAGACACTGTTGAGATTGGTTATAGTTTTTCAAATGAAGTAGCTGGGATAGGTTTGGCGACAGAAGCAGTAAGTAGTTTGGTATTGAAATTATTTAATGAATTTAATGTACATCGTATACAGGCTAATCTTGATGCACGTAATACAGCTTCACAAAAATTGTGTGAACGAATAGGCATGAGAAAGGAAGCCCATTTCATACAAGATTTTTGGAATAAAGATGAATGGACAGATAGTATTGTATATGGGATGCTATCCTCCGATTTGTAGTAATAAACTTAGTGATTTTATTATGCTAAAAGGTACGTGAGTTGAATAACAAAGGGCATAACATATTATATATGACTAATATGTTATGCCCTTTAATTTATTAACCTTTTTTATATGCGTTTGAAACGGCCGACAATTTCAACTGTTTCAGTAATGTTCATAAATGCTTTGTTATCCACTTGACGGATAATACGTTTCATTTCGCCTAACTCATAGCGAGTCACGACAGTGTAAATCATTTTTTTCTTATGGTTTGTATAGCCGCCGACAGCGTCTACCATTGTCACCCCGCGTATGCCGTGATGTAGTAGTGCGCTTTTTATTTCCTCACCTTTTTCTGTAACTGTCATTATCGTTAATTTAATATGTTTCGTATGCACAGCATCGATAACTTTGCTGACTACAAACCGGCTAATTAACGTATAAAGTGTAATATCCCATCCGAAAATAAAACCTGCTGCAACAAGTAAGACTAAGTTGAATACAAAGATGATTGCTCCAATTGAAATATCTCGATGTTTCGCTACAATCAATCCAACAACATCAAAGCCACCTGTTGAAGAAGCAAATCGGAATATGATTCCGGAAGCTGCTCCGCAGATTACACCACCGAATACAGAAGATAGTAAAATATCGTCTGAAACCTGGTGTACAGGGATAATGTTCATCGCTAACGATGATACAGCTACAAAGTAAGCTGTTAAAAAGGTTGTCTTCTTGCCTAAGTAAAAGTGACTTAAAATAAGAAGAGGAATGTTTAGTAAAAAGATAAGTGCACCGATATTGTAGTGCATTAAATAACCGATAATCATCCCTACACCAGCGAATCCACCGCTAATCATGTTATGCGGGATAAAAAACATATTCATAGAAATTGCATACAAAATAGAAGCTATAAAAATAACAACCAACTGTATCATAAATTCTAAGTGAAATGTTTTAGCTGCTGGGAAGGATAAAAAGGCGGTGTCGGGAACGTAATCGGCGTCTCCTAGTTGACCCATAGTATGTTTCATCTCCATATTCATTTTTGATTACAAGAAGAGAATAAAGGTTTTTTCAAAAACTGGCAATAGTTTTATTATAATGCAAAAATTTTATAAATTTCTAATAAATCAAGCCTATTCATTGAGGTGCGTGAATATACTAAAGAAAGCGAATACAACGTTTCTTAATTATTATTTTCTTGAGAAAATATGCAAAATACTTTTTTTGAAAATAAAAGGAAATAGAGAATGTTTGCCTAATGTGCTAAAATGACCTTATTAAGGATGTGAAGCGATGGAATTTTTATTGCAGGATGCAATTCTATATATATCGTTTGTAACGACGGCACTTTGTTTATTAGAAGTTTTCTTCCTTGCTAATGTTTCTCGCTTTGTGCGTCAACAAGCATCAAGCGGTAGACAAAGAGCTTTTGCGCTAGTTGATACATGTGAAGATAGTGCGGGAAATGTACCGCTATTTTCTATTTTTTATAAATATGGAATGATTCGTTCTGTACGCAGACAAGAATCAAGTGAAGAGAATGACGAGGTCGGTCCGTATACACCAATGTTTCGCTAAATAATTACGAAACATTGGAGGAATGAACATGTTAAAATCATACCGAGCTGTGCTCGTTAGTTTATCATTATTATTTGTTTTTGTTTTATCTGGTTGCAGTAATGCAGCCCCAATTGATGCACATAGTACTGGGATTTGGGATCATTATTTTGTATATCCAATCTCGTTTATGATTCAATTTGTCGCTCATCATATACCTGGAGCTAGCTTTGGGATTGCTATCATTATTATGACGCTCGTTATTCGTTCAGCAATGATTCCATTAGCTGTTTCGCAATATCGCAGCCAAGCGAAAATGAAGAAAATGCAACCTGAATTGCAGAAGTTAAAGAAAAAGTACGGTGATGTAAGCAAAGACCTTGAAAAACAAAAGCAGTATCAAAAAGAAATGTCAGAACTAATGAAATCAGGCGGTTGGAATCCACTTGCTGGTTGCTGGCCATTATTAATACAAATGCCGATTTTCTCTGCTTTGTATTATGCGATTAGCAGAACGGAAGAGATTCGCACATCTTCGTTTTTATGGGTGAACCTAGGACATGCAGATCCATATCATATATTACCGATTATTGCAGCGTTAACGACATTTATTCAGATGAAAGTTTTCCAATCGAATATTACACCTGGAGAACAAGTACAGATGCTAAAGATGCAGCAAATTATGATGCCGGCAATGATTCTATTTATGGGGTTTGCGGCGCCATCAGGACTTGTGTTGTACTGGATAACAGGTAACTTATTTACAATGACACAAACAATTGTATTAAGAAAAATAATGGAACGTGAAGAGTTACAATTACAAAAAGCATAGAGAAACACCGCTCATTACGAGCGGTGTTTTTTTGTTAAGTCGTTAAGGAAATGTTAAGAAACCGACATTACTATAGGCATTGTATACGAAAGTGTACATGCATTAGAAATATGAAGGAGGAAATTTCCTATGAAGAAGAAAACAGTTGGGTATTTAGCGATTGCAGGTGCGTTATCATTCGGAATCATTGGAGGAGTCGGCATTCCGGCATTCGCGGCAACGAATACTCCAGCAGTGGATCAGCCTGCAAAAACGGCGAAAAAGGATTTGGATGACGCTACAAAACAAAAAGTAAAAACAATTATGGACGATACAAAGAAACAGTTAGAGAAACTAGGTGTAAAGCTTCCAGAGAAAGAGAAGCGTAAAGACATGTTTGCAGGATTAGATGAACAGGCGAAAGAAAAAGCGAAGTCCATTTTAGAGCAAGAGAAATCCGGAAAACTAACACGTGAACAAGCAAAAGAGGAATTAACAAAGCTAGGCGTGAAAATGCCGGAGAAAGGTAAGCATGGAGACATGTTTGCTAACTTAGATGAACAGGCGAAGGAGAAAGCGAAGGCGATTTTAGAGCAAAAGAAATCTGGAAAATTAACGCATGAACAAGCAAAAGAGGAATTAACAAAGCTAGGCGTGAAAATACCGGAGAAAGATAAACATGGAGACATGTTTGCAGGATTAGATGAACAGGCAAAAGAGAAAGCGAATTCAATTTTTGAACAAGAAAAATCCGGAAAATTAACGCATGAGCAAGCAAAAGAAGAATTAACAAAATTAGGTGTGAAACTTCCAGAGAAAGAGAAGCGTGAAGATATCTTTGCGGGATTAGATGAAGCAACAAAAATAAAAGCAAAAGCGATTTTAGACAATGAAAAGAAACAATTAGAGGCATTGAATGTTGATTTACCGCACCATAAGTTTTTTATGAAAAAAGAAGATAAATAATTGAATGAAGTCGTATCTTTCGTGTGGGCAACCGGAAGGTACGTGCAAGGGCCGATTTCTATAAGTAGAAATCGGTCCCTTTTAATGAGGCATTGAAATTCTTTTTATTGTTAGTATGTATCCGAAGACGCAGTAGAAGATTGCAAAACCGATAAACACTTCCGTATATTGATATTTACCCAATACGTAGAAGGAAACAGCTGGTATAATAGCTACCGCTAAAATGCTATAACCAGGATACTTGTTTCGATACATGATAGCGAATAGAACAGAGAGAAACGTAGCGATGATACAAAAGACAGCGATCATTATTGGTACACCTCCTAAATGAATTATACCATTTTTAGGGAATTAGAGAAGTTTTGTATCTTCTGTTATAATATAAGAAGAGAAATATTTCCTATGTTATATAAAAAAATATTGATTTTTTCTAACAATTCAATATAATGAACAATAACTACAAAATTCGACATCAAGAAGTGATGATGAGGACACGATCAATTTTTTACGATTCTCAGAGAGGGAAGCCTTTGGCTGTGAGCTTCCTAATACGGAAAAATGGATTACCACCTCTGAACTGCAGCAGTGAACGAACATCTAGTAATTGCTTGCCGGCAAAAACCGTTATTTAGACTTGAGAAATTGGTGAAGTATGTTACTTTACGAATTGAAACAAGGGTGGAACCACGAATACAACACTCGTCCCTTTTTTAGGGAGGAGTGTTTTTTTATTTCATTTTTGCATCACACTAGGATTGGAAGGAGGATACGCAGCATGCATCATGATGAGAAGAACAAAATTGGTTTAACAGTAGCACTTTCTATCGTAGTAGGAACGATTATTGGATCTGGTGTGTTTATGAAACCAGGGAGCGTATTAGATTACTCGGGGAGTTCTAATATGGCCATTCTTGCTTGGGTAATTGGTGGTCTGTTGACGTTAGCGAGTGGTTTAACAGTAGCTGAAATTGGAGCGCAAATCCCGAAAAATGGTGGGTTGTATACGTATTTAGAGGAGATTTACGGAAGTTTTTGGGGATATTTATCAGGCTGGATGCAAACAATTGTTTATGGACCAGCTATTATCGGAACATTAGGTTTATACTTTAGTTCTTTAATGATTAATTTTTTCTATTTAGATAAAGTATGGAACTTACCAATCGCAATCGGAACAGTTGTGTTCCTTGGCTTTGTAAATAGTATGGGAACAAAATACGGAGGTATCGTTCAAACAATCACGACAATTGGGAAAATGATTCCGATTGTATTAATTGTCGTGTTAGGTTTCTGGAAAGGGAATAGCGATATCTTTAACGTAGTTGTGCCGATATCAGAAAATCAAAGTATCGGTATGGCAATTTTAGCAACGTTATTTGCTTATGACGGATGGATTTTACTTGCTTCGATTGGCGGAGAAATGAAGAATCCAACAAAGTTATTACCGAAAGCAATGACAGTTGGGATTTTAATTGTAACAGCTGCATACGTATTAATTAACTTGGCGTTATTAAATGTATTACCAGCAGCGAAAATTGTAGACCTTGGAGAAAATGCGACAGCGACAGCTGCGGGTATGTTACTTGGAGAATATGGCGGGAAAATTATTAGTATCGGTATTATCGTTTCTATTTTCGGCTGTTTAAATGGAAAGATTTTAACATTCCCACGTATTCCAATGTCTATGGCGGAACGTGGACAACTTCCATTTTCTAAGTTTATTGCAAAGGAAAGTCCGAGATTTAAAACACCAGCAAATGCGATTACTGTTGAAATCATTTTAGGGATTATTTTAATGATTATTAGTGATCCAAATAAGCTATCTGAGATTTCCGTATTCATTATTTATATTTTCTATGTAATGACGTTTATTGGTGTCTTCATTTTAAGAAAACGTAATAAGAATAAAGAGCGTGCATATAGTGTGCCGTTATTCCCAATCGTACCAATCATAGCGATTTTAGGTTCGCTCTTTGTAATTGGTAGTGCAATTATCAATGATCCGGTAAGTTGTTTCTTATCAATTGGAATTGTCTTTACGGGACTTCCGGTGTATTGGTATTTAAATAAGAAGAAAGAAACAGAATGATGGAAGGGTAGGCGTATAATACGCCTACCTTTTTTACTGTAAAAAAATTATACTTGCGTCCACTTTCTATTTTGGTTACTATAGTCGTAGTAACCAAAATAGAAAGCGTGGGGAAAGACTTGAATTTTCGTGTTTATATTTTAGCTATCGCGGCTTTCGTAGTCGGAACGGTTGAGTTAATTATAGGAGGAACGCTCGATTTAGTTGCCAATGATTTAGGAGTATCTATTAGCGCAGCTGGTCAGCTTATAACAATATTTTCGGTAGTATTTGCTTTGTCAGGTCCAGTTTTATTAGCTGTGACAGGGAAGTTTGAAAGAAAAACATTGTATGTTGGAGCACTATCGATTTTCTTAATCGGAAATATTATTTCCGCATTTAGTGTGAATTATGGAATGCTAATGTTCTCAAGGGTTATTTGTGCGGCGAGTGGTTCATTAATTATTGCACTATCGGTAACACTTGCGTCTAGTGTAGTAGAACCGCATTTTCGTGCGCGTGCAATTGGAATCATTTTTATGGGAATTAGTGGATCACTTGTACTTGGAGTACCGCTTGGTCTTGTACTCGGAAATGCATACGGATGGCGTGCACCATTTGTATTGATTTCTGTATTAACAGTTATGGCAATAGCTTGTATTTCATTGTTCTTAACGAAAGTACCACCGACATCGGTATTATCAATAAAAGAACAACTTGCTACTTTAAAAGATAAAAAAATTGTAAGTGCACAGTTAACATCATTTTTGTTTTTAACGGGGCATTTAACATTGTATGCATATTTAACACCGTTTTTAAAAGATGTCATGCATGTTGAAGCAAACTGGATTAGTGTGTTTTACTTTATTTTCGGAATCGCAGCAGTAATCGGCGGCGGATTCGGTGGATGGCTTGCTGATAAATGGGGATCGAAGAAAAGTATTATCTCGATTATTATCGTATTTGCATGTGCAATCTTCATGTTGCCATTAATGACATTCTCATTCCCGCTCTTCATCATTATGATGGGACTTTGGAGTATGCTGAGCTGGGCGATTTCACCAGCACAGCAAAATTATTTAATTGAAATTGCACCGGAATCAGCTGGTATTCAGCAAGGTTTAAATAACTCTGCGCTTCATTTAGGAATTGCACTCGGTTCAACAGTAGGCGGAGTTGTTATTGAAAAATCATCTGTTATATATAATGCTTGGGTAGGCGGTGGCTTTATTATATTAGCACTGCTTTGCGCGATTTTCTCGATTACGAGAGGACGCTCTACTCAGTTCGTGAAAGAAGAATCTATCGTTTGATAGGTTCTTTTTTATTTGTAAAAAATTGCAGGTTTTAGTAGGTAAATGGAGAAAAGGGTATATAGCGAGGTGAGGTATATGTATACGAATTTTTCAATTATTGGTCTTCTAATTTCAATGCTCCCTTTGTTTCTTATTATTCTTGCACTTAGATGGGTCCGTTTCATCTATAAAAATTCTGAGAAACAGGTAGAGCAAAATGAGAAAATCATTGAGCTGTTGATGGAGATAAAGGAACAAAATAAAAAGGAGTCTAAGTGAAAAACTAGACTCCTTTTTATTATTTAATTAGTATCTTAATTTCATTAACAAACTCTTAATTTCCTCATCTTCCATAAAGAGATCGTGGTGCTTCTGGGTGATCTTTGCAAGTGCAACGTCGTGATAGAAAAATTCTGTAAAGAACTTTACGAAAGGTTGTGACATTGTTTTCATCGCTTGCCATGACTCTTGTTCTACGCCAGCAAATAAAATTTCACGATCGTCAACGATGAGTAGCAAGTAGCGCTCTAATGCATTAGGCTCTTCAGCTGGGATTAGAAAATGCATGTTTTCTAAGTCTGTTTCTACTTCTCCAACAATAAGAGATTCAATTTGAACACCTTGTTTTGCTTTTTGTTCTAGTAAAGGGAGATATTCTAAAAGAGTATCATTCCAAGCTGAAATACGGATTGATTCTTTTGCACTTTCAATGAGTTCTTTACTTTGAACTCGAATAGAAGATTGCATTTTTAAGCTCCACACACGGTCATCTGTAAATGATTTTTTTGATATGTTTGTTTCCAGCTCTTTAATATTTGATTGGAATTCTGTCGTTAATTTTTCAATTGCTAGTTTTAGTGGTAATGCTGTATACAATTTTTTCTTTTCTGAAACAGAATCCATTACCATTCCTTTATCGATTAGGCGTGCTAGTACTTCATATATTTTGGCTTTTGGAACACCTGAATGCTTCACAATTGTTGTAGCATCTAATGGTTCATTGCTTGATACGACAACTTCATAAGCTTGGCTTTCATATTGTGAGAAACCGAATTTTTGTAACATAGTTCCCTCCGAACGAATGAGATTATATTTTAAGGATAATGAACTATTTGTTTTTGCACAAGTGGTAGTCCGTTTTCTAATTGTATTAAGGTGAGAATTAATTTCAATTTTTTAATTTTATCTATTATACTTAATATAATGATTAATAAGATTTTAATTTAATACGAAGGGGATGCTTGGGGGAAAATGTTAAGAAGTTTACGTTTAAAAATTGCGGTAGTGTTTTCGGTACTTATTTCTATGATGTTCGTAATATTGGGTACAGCTGTGTATCAATTACAGAAAGAAAAGGAAGTGCGTTCCTTAGACGAGTATTCTCAAAATGCGATGGATCTTGTGACAGAGCAACTTACGACATTTGTTCAAAGAACGGATGAAGATATGGGGTATTACGCGAACAGTGAGATGATTCGTAATATGCTTCAAGGTGGGGTTACTCCGGAAGAGGAAGCGTTTTTAACGAAAGAGTTTGCGGAGTATAAAAAGAATCATCCTGGTATTTTAGATTTATATATTGGTACGAAAGATAAAAAAACATTAAGTGCCAATCTTGCTGAAGGTGGGCAAGTGCCAGAAGGATACGATCCAACGACAAGACCATGGTATAAAGATTCAGAGGCTGATGTAAAAAAGGTCCATTGGGGACAACCTTCTTATGAAATTGCAACAGGCAAGTTAAGTGTAGGTGTTTCTAAAGCAATTACAGCTCAAGATGGGTCTGTATTAGGCGTTGTTGCGATGGATGTATCGCTTGGGACGATTCAGAAGTTGCTTCACAATATTCAATACAATAATGACGGAGAAATGTTTATTATAAATGATAAAAATATGGCTCTTGTTTATCCAGAAAAGATAGGGAAAGATGTTTCTAAAGAGCCGCTTATAAAGAGTTTAAATAAAGAGGTAACAAAATATGCGGTCACTACAATAAAAGGTGAAGATGTAGTTGTTTATAGTCAATCATTTGATACGATGAAATGGACGATAGGAATCTTTTATCCGAAAGAAACGATCGATGGGCTATTAAATAGTACGAGAAATACAGTTATTATAATGGCATGTATTAGTTTATTAGTTGGAATCGTAGCTTCCTACTTATTCTCAAGAAGATTAGCAAGACCACTGCAACTATTAAAGAATCACGTTCAAAAAGTAGCAGAAGGCGATTTAACGCTGCGAATGAAAGTGACAAGTAAAGATGAAGTTGGAGAGTTGACGAAGCACTTTAATGATATGGTTGAACAAATGAATGAAATGGTAAGTAAAATTAAAAACAGCGTATCAACGGTGCAACAATCAACGAATAGTTTACATTATTTAACGAACGAAACAGTGGCGGCTAGTAGAGAAGTTTCAGGAGCAATGGATGATGTGAGCGGAGGAGCTTCTACTCTTGCGAATAGTGTGGATGAAGTTTCTGCTCAGCTCGAAAATATGGCGGAGTCAGTGGAACAAATGAATAGCTCTGTTGATGAAATAAAAGGAGTGGCTGGCAAAGCGGAAGAGGCATCTAAGCAAGGATTAAATACAATGAGGAATTTAATCCGTACGAGGGGACAATCATCTTCGATTGTTGTTCATACAGAAGAAGCATCGGATAAGTTAGAACAAAGAGTTGGATCGATTCAAAATGTTGTTGAGCTTATAAAAGGCATTTCGGATCAAACAAATTTACTTGCTTTAAATGCTTCGATTGAAGCTGCCCGTGCAGGTGAGCAAGGTAAGGGATTTGCGGTTGTTGCTGAAGAGGTTCGGAAATTAGCGGAACAATCAAAAGAGGCTACCGGAGAAATCACAACGATGATTGGTGATGTGCAAGTAGAAGTAAAAAGAGTTGTAGAAGTTGTAAGTAAATTGAAAGACATTGCAGATGTGCAAAATAAAGTGACGACAGAGGCAGAAATGGAGTTCCGCACAATTATGTCAGTTGTAAATACGATTAGTACTTCAGTTGAAAAAATTGTAGAAGAGGTACATAACATAGGTTACGAGCAAGGAGAAATTACAGCGGTAATGCACACAATTGCTGGTACGAGTCAAGAAAGTGCAGCTGTTTCCGAAGAGGTACATGCTGCAACGGAATCACAGGTGAATCATTTAGAAAAGGTAGCTCACACGATGGAAAGTTTGACAGAACATATGAGAGATTTAGAAAGATTAGTTGAGCAGTTTAAAGTGGAAGAGTAACATATTAGTAAAATGATGAGGATTTCGGTAAAATAGACAATGGATATATAAGAAGCGATTATAGGAGGAAGACTACTATGGCAATTGTTGATGTATCGATTATTCCGGTAGGAACAGGTAATCCAAGTGTTAGTGAATATGTAGCAGAAGTACAAAAGGTGCTAGAGAAAAATGCGGATCGCGTGAAGTATCAATTAACGCCGATGAATACAATTATTGAAGGAGATCTTCCTGTCATTCTAGAAGTAATTCAACAAATGCATGAAGTTCCGTATACGAAAGGTGCACAGCGTGTTGCAACAACAATTCGTATTGATGATCGTCGTGATAAAGTAAGCACAATGGAGAAAAAATTAAACTCTGTTCGATCAAAATTATAAGAAAAAGCAGCGATTTTCGCTGCTTTTTTCATATAGGAGGTAAATAAGATGAGTGAAAAGTTTAATGAACAATTTGACGGGTTGTTAGAGAAATACACGGAATTATTACTTGGAGAGAGCAATGAAGAGAGAAAAGAGCAGGTGCAGAAGTGGGCACTTTATTCTTACATAGCGAAGACGATGCCAGCTTTAGTGAAGCATTGGAATGAGACATATCCAGATGCGAAAGAAGAGATGGTGCAGTTAATTACGGATATTAAAAGGCTGAATGAAGAGAAGCGAAATGAGCAGTGAGAAAACTTGAGGTGAATGCTACCTCAAGTTTTCTTTATTAATATCCTTATATAATTTACATGGAATATTAAGGGTTTTATAGGCATGTCGAATATTTTCGGTATGCCTATTTTTGCCCTAGTAAACCCGTTTTTTCTAAATGTCGAAAAATATTCCCTTCATATTTACATGCGAGAATATAGGTTTTTAAATGTTTTTATAGTATTTTGTAAATTATCTAAATAATTATTTGTATCCAATAATTTTAAACAATGATATAATTTTGAAGAGGGGTAAAAAACAGATAAATTACAGTCATAGGGGTGAATTACATGGAACAATTAATGCGAAATTCGTTTCTTTTCTTATCTAAAAATAAAGCGCTAACAAAACTGGCTAAAAAGTACGGTTTACGCTTTGGTGCAGGTCGCTTCGTCGCAGGGGAGACGATTGAATTAGCGACAGCTGCCATTCAGGCATTAAATAAGCAAGGACTTTGTGTAACAATCGATTATTTAGGTGAATTCGTTGATAATGAAGCGGAAGCAAATGAAATGGCTAACCAATCGATTGAAGCGATCCGTGCAATTGGAAGAGAAGGTCTTGATTCGCAGCTTTCTTTAAAGATGACTTCTATGGGATTAGATATCTCTGATGAAATCGTAATGAACAATATGCGCCGTATTTTAGAAGCTGCAAAAGAAAATGGTGTGTTCGTTACAATTGATATGGAAGACTATACACGCTGCGGGAAAACAATTGATATCTTTAAACAATTAAAATCTGAATACGATAATATTGGTACTGTTATTCAAGCTTACCTATATCGTACAGAAAAAGATATTGAAGACTTAAACGCTTATAATCCTAATTTACGTCTTGTAAAAGGGGCTTATAAAGAACCTGAAGAAGTGGCGTTCCCGGACAAGAAAGATGTAGATGACAATTATAAAAAAATTATTAAAATGCACTTATTAAATGGGAATTATACTGCAATTGCTTCACATGACGAAGCGATTATTGAATATACAAAAAAACTTGCCGAAGAACACAACATTCCAAGGGATCAATTTGAATTCCAAATGCTATATGGTATTCGTAATGAGCGTCAACTTGAGCTAGTAAAAGAAGGTTACAAAATGCGTGTTTACGTACCTTATGGAAACGACTGGTATGGCTACTTCATGCGTCGTCTAGCAGAGCGTCCAGCAAACGTTGCGTTCGTATTAAAAGGTATGGTTAAAAAATAACCAAGGAGAAAATACTCCTTGGTTATTTTAATTGCTGAAATGCGTAATGCGCCATTTTTTTCGTATCAGGATATAGTTGCGCGCGAGTAGAAGATAATACGACGTTAATGACGCGTTTACCGTCTTTTTCATCCACTGTTACGACTGTATATTTGCCGAGTGCTGATAGACCGCTTTTACTTCCAATCGCATATGGATCGTCATATAGTTCTTCTCGTCCATAATTTGCGATGTTTGGAGAGCGTTCTGAAGTATGTAGAGTTGTACGTGTTGAATTCATATATTCTAAAACAACTGGATACTTTAATGCTTCTTTCGTAATAATAGCAATGTCATATGGTGATACTTTATTCCCAATTGCATCAGCACCACTTGCGTTCTTGAAAGTTGCATGCTTTGTACCAAGTTCCTTTGCTCTAGCATTCATCATTTTCACAAATTCATTTTTTGATCCTGCGATATGTTCTGCAATTGATTCAGCTATTGGATCTGCACTAATGATAAGCATAAGTTTTAATGCCTCATCACGCTTTAATTTTTCTCCAGCACGAAGTTTAATTTTCTTGCTTTGACTTTCTGTTTTAATTGCATTTTCTGTAACCGTAATTTCTTCATCTTCTTTTACATTCTCTAGTAAAAGAAGGGTTGTCATCATTTTGGCTATACTAGCCGGGTAAGAACGTTCGTCTTCGCGTTTCCCATACAAAATTTCACCTGTTTTTGCATCGATTGTAACTCCATATTGCCCAGTAATATTAGGTTGATCAGCTCTTACAGCTTGTTGCCTTTGTGCATAAGAGAAGAAAATCATTCCTGTAAATAGTGTAGCAATCATTACAATCATAACTATTGTTCGTTTCATCATCGTTCCCTCTTTTGTTTTCCATATGTACAAATAAATTGGGCAGAAAAAGCAGCCATTAATCATTATGCCACGTTCTCTGCCCAAAAATATAGCGTTATTTTTCGCCCATATTATGCTTCTTATATTGTTGGTTATTACCTTGGCGTCCTTTTTCAACACCTTGATTATGTGGACCTGCGTTTCCAGTTACACTAGCTGCACTAATTCCAGCCTTTGAAGGGTTCTTCTTAAGTTTTGCCATATATATTCCTCCAGTTTCGTCAGATTATAAAAAGGAAAAGTGCATTTAAACAAAGAAAATACACATGTATAGCATAGCCAAATGAAAGAAAAATATTTATTTCAGAAAATTTTATCAATAAATATATTGCGAAAATTTAAACAGTATCATATATTTATTAGTAGAGGCTCACTCATTGATTGCGACTTATGTCGAAAAATTGAATGAGCATTCATTCAAGAATAGGGGGAGAATTGGATGTTCCAAATTAAAAAGGCTGCTGTTCTAGGTTCAGGCGTAATGGGTTCGGGAATTGCGGCACACTTAGCTAATATTGGTATTCCGACATTATTGCTTGATATTGTACCACCTGCGCTTACGAAAGAAGAGGAAGCGAAGGGACTTACATTAGAACATAAAAGTGTGAGAAATCGTTTTAGTAATACGGCTGTACAGAAACTATTGAAGCAAAAACCAGCTCCTCTGACAGTGAAAGGAAATCTAGCACTGATCGAAGCAGGTAACTTAGAAGATGATCTTGAGCTTCTAGCTGATGTAGATTGGATTATTGAAGTAGTAGTTGAAAACTTAGATATTAAAAAGAAATTATTTGAAAAAGTAGACGCTGTTCGTAAACCAGGTTCTATTGTAAGCTCGAATACGTCAGGTATTTCAGTTGAAAAAATGGCAGAAGGTCGTTCAGACGACTTCCAGAAACACTTCTTAGGCACACACTTTTTTAACCCACCACGATATTTAAAACTTCTAGAGGTAATACCGACGAAAGAAACAGATCCACAAGTATTAAGCTTCATGAAACTATTTGGCGAAGACGTTCTTGGAAAAGGCGTTGTTATCGCAAAAGACACACCAAACTTTATTGGAAACCGCATCGGTACGTACGGTTTATTAGTAACTCTTCAAGAGATGATAAAACGCGGCTACAGCATTGGGGAAGTTGATTCTGTAACAGGCCCACTTATTGGTCGTCCGAAGAGTGCAACGTTCCGTACATTAGATGTTGTCGGTTTAGATACATTCGTACACGTTGCAAATAACGTATATGAAAACGTACAAGAAGAAGAGCGTGATGTATTTAAAGTACCAGCTTTCATGCATGACATGCTTGATAAAAAATGGCTTGGAAGCAAAACAGGTCAAGGCTTCTTCTTAAAACAAGGAAAAGAAATTTTAGAATTAAATCCTGAAACGATGGAGTACGAAGCTCGTAAAAAATTAAAAGCTGCATCGATCGAGTTAAGTAAACAAGAAAAAGGTTTATCGAATAAATTGAAAGCGCTTGTATACGCAAAAGACCGCGCAGGAGAGTTGTTATGGAACATCATTACACCAACTCTTTTATACTCTGCAAAACTTCATAAAGAAATTGCTGACGATATCGTTGCAATTGACCAAGCGATGAAGTGGGGCTTCGGCTGGGAGCAAGGGCCATTTGAAGTGTGGGATGCAATCGGCGTTGAAAAATCTGTTCAAAAGATGGAAGAAAACGGCGTAGTTGTTCCTACTTGGGTGAAAGAAATGTTAGAGAAAGGTTTCACTACTTTCTATAAACATGATAACGGCGATAGCTACTATTACGATAATGGCGAATATAAGCTAATCGAGCGTAATAAAAAAGCAATTTCTCTTAAGCAATTAAAAGCGAAAAATGGTGTATTAAAGAAAAATAGCGGAGCGAGCTTAATTGATTTAGGCGACGGTATCCTTTGCTTAGAGTTCCATTCGAAGAGCAATGCAATCGGTATGGATATTACGCAAATGATTAACTACGCTGTTGATGAAGTAGAAAAGAATTATAAAGGTCTTGTTATCGGTAACCAATCGAAGAACTTCTGCGTTGGTGCGAATCTAGCAATGATCTTAATGGAAGCACAAGACGACAATTACTTTGAAATTGAGTTGGTTGTGAAAAACTTCCAAGATGCAATGACGAAAATTAAGTACTCTTCTAAGCCAGTTGTAGCAGCACCATACGGTATGACGCTTGGCGGAGGTACAGAAGTTTGCTTACCAGCAGCTAGCATTCAAGCTTCTAGTGAAACGTATATGGGCTTAGTAGAAGTTGGTGTTGGCTTAATCCCTGGCGGAGGCGGTAATAAAGAGCTATACATTAAACACTTAAATAAAATGCCAAACGGTGTAGAGTTTGATCTGCAAAAAGTTGCGAATAAAGTGTTCGAATCTGTAGCGATGGCGAAAGTTTCTACATCAGCACAAGAAGCTGTATCGAACAACTTCTTAGGCGATAAAGACGGTATTAGTGTGAATGGTGATCACTTACTATATGATGCGAAACAGAAAGCACTTGCTTTATATGAAGCTGGCTATAAAGCACCGATTCGTAAAAAGATACCAGTTGTTGGTGAAACAGGATATGCAACTCTTGTACTTGGTGCAGAAGCAATGCATTTATCAGGTTACATTTCTGAACATGATCTTCACATTGCGAAGAAACTTGCATATGTCATTGCGGGCGGAAAAGTGCCGTACGGAACAGAAGTTGATGAGCAGTATTTATTAGATGTAGAACGTGAAGCATTTATTAGCTTAGTAAGTGAGATGAAATCACAAGCAAGAATGCAGCACATGCTTGTAAAAGGAAAGCCATTACGTAACTAATAACGAGGGGAGATATCGTTCATGAGAGAAGCTGTCATTGTTGCGGGAGCAAGAACACCAATTGGAAAAGCAAAGAGGGGTTCATTAAAAACAGTTCGTCCTGACGATCTAGGGGCGTTAGTAGTAAAGGAAACGTTAAAGCGTGCAAATTATGAAGGACCAATCGATGATTTAATTTTCGGTTGTGCGATGCCAGAAGCAGAACAAGGTTTAAATATGGCTCGTAATATCGGCGGATTAGCAGGACTTTCTTACGATGTTCCAGCTATTACAATTAACCGTTACTGTTCTTCTGGTTTACAAAGTATCGCTTACGGAGCAGAGCGCATTATGCTTGGTCACTCTGAAGCTGTATTATCAGGCGGAGCGGAATCAATGAGTTTAGTTCCAATGATGGGACACGTTGTTCGTCCGAATAGTCGCCTTGTAGAAGCGGCTCCGGAATATTATATGGGTATGGGACATACAGCAGAGCAAGTTGCTGTGAAATATGGAATTTCTCGTGAAGAGCAAGATGCATTTGCAGTAAGAAGTCATCAACGTGCTGCCAAAGCATTAGCGGCAGGAAACTTTGCTGATGAAACAGTATCTGTAGATGTGACGTTACGCTCGGTTGGCTCAAACAATAAACTGCAAGAAGAAACAATCATTTTCGCACAAGATGAAGGTGTAAGAGCAGAGACGACGCTAGACATTTTAGGTAAATTACGCCCAGCATTTAACGTTCGCGGTTCTGTAACAGCTGGTAACTCTTCACAAATGAGTGACGGTGCAGCATCTGTACTATTAATGGATCGTGAAAAAGCAGTGAGCGATGGCATGAAGCCACTTGCGAAATTCCGTTCATTTGCAGTAGCTGGCGTACCACCAGAAGTAATGGGAATCGGCCCAATCGCTGCAATTCCAAAAGCGTTAAAACTAGCTGGCTTAGAGCTATCTGATATTGGCTTATTCGAACTAAACGAAGCATTTGCTTCTCAATCGATCCAAGTTATTCGTGAACTTGGTTTAGATGAAGAAAAAGTAAACGTAAACGGTGGTGCAATCGCACTTGGACATCCACTTGGCTGTACAGGAGCAAAACTAACACTATCTCTTATTCACGAAATGAAACGCCGCAACGAACAATTCGGTATCGTAACAATGTGTATTGGCGGCGGAATGGGAGCAGCGGGAGTATTTGAATTACTATAAAAAAGTGGAAGCGGCTTGTTCAGAACGAGACGACGCTAAAGCAAAGAATGGAAGCAACAAAGGTTTATAAAAAATAAACGGGAGAGCCAGCTTCTTTCAAAAAGAGAGAAGCTGCTCATGAAAATATGAAGGAGGAAATTTTCATGGAAAAAACAGTAGGAAATGCGGTTAAAGGCGGTAGCTTTTTAGTTGATGAGATTACGATTGATCAAGTGTTTACGCCAGAAGATTTTTCATCTGAGCATAAAATGATTGCAAAAACGACAGAGGACTTTATCGTAAATGAAGTTCTTCCAGAGCTTGAATATTTAGAGCAACATGAGTTTGATCGTTCAGTTCGTCTTTTAAAAGAAGCTGGGGAGCTTGGTTTATTAGGCGCTGACGTACCAGAAGAGTACGGTGGGATTGGTCTTGATAAAGTAAGCTCAGCGTTAATCGCAGAGAAATTCTCTCGCGCTGGCGGCTTTGCAATCACTCACGGTGCTCACGTAGGTATCGGATCTTTACCAATCGTATTATTCGGTAACGAAGAGCAAAAGAAAAAGTATTTACCATTACTTGCAACTGGTGAAAAATTAGCTGCATACGCATTAACTGAGCCAGGTTCAGGATCTGACGCATTAGGCGCAAAAACAACTGCACGTTTAAATGCAGAAGGTACACATTATGTATTAAACGGTGAAAAACAGTGGATTACAAACTCTGCATTCGCTGACGTATTTGTTGTATATGCAAAAATTGATGGAGAGCATTTCTCAGCATTTATCGTAGAGAAAGAATACGCTGGTGTATCTACAAGCCCAGAAGAAAAGAAAATGGGTATTAAATGTTCTTCAACTCGTACGTTAATTTTAGAAGATGCGTTAGTACCAAAAGAAAACTTACTTGGTGAAATCGGTAAAGGTCATATTATCGCGTTCAACATTTTAAATATCGGTCGTTATAAATTAGGTGTTGGTACAGTTGGATCTGCGAAACGTGCAGTAGAAATTTCAGCACAATATGCAAACCAACGTCAACAGTTCAAACAACCAATCGCTCGATTCCCATTAATTCAAGAGAAACTTGCGAATATGGCAGCAAAAACATATGCAGCTGAAAGTTCTGTATATCGTACAGTAGGTTTATTCGAAAGCCGCATGAGCACATTATCTGAAGAAGAAGTAAAAGACGGTAAAGCAGTAGCAGCTTCTATCGCTGAATATGCAATCGAGTGCTCTTTAAACAAAGTATTCGGTTCTGAAGTATTAGACTATACAGTAGATGAAGGTGTTCAAATTCACGGTGGTTACGGATTCATGGCAGAATACGAGATTGAAAGAATGTACCGCGATTCTCGTATTAACCGTATTTTCGAAGGAACGAACGAAATTAACCGCCTAATCGTACCAGGTACGTTCTTACGTAAAGCGATGAAAGGTGAATTACCACTTCTTCAAAAAGCACAAAAATTACAAGAAGAGTTAATGATGATGATGCCAGAAGAAGTAGGCGATGAGCCATTAGCACTTCAAAAATATTTAGTAACTAACGCGAAGAAAATCGGCTTAATGGTAGCTGGATTAGCTGCTCAAAAATACGGTAAAGCATTAGATAAAGAGCAAGAAATTCTTGTAAATATCGCTGACATCGTAAGCAACCTATACGCAATGGAGTCAGCTGTTCTTCGTACAGAAAAAGCAATTAAAACAACTGGTCTTGAAAAGAATAAACAAAAAGTGTTATACACTGAAGTATTCTGCCAAGAAGCATTCAACGAAATCGAAGCAGATGCGAAAGAAACACTTATCGCAGTTGAAAACGGCGACATGCTGCGCATGATGTTATCATCATTACGTAAATTAACTCGCCACACACCACTTAACGTAATTCCGAAGAAACGTGAAATCGCTGCGAAAATTTTAGAAGATGAGCGTTACACAGTTTAATATCTTTAAAGAACAGTAGTCGTTTATACGGCTACTGTTCTTTTTTTTGAAAAAAAGAAATTTTTAGTGACATAAAACTAATACCATTAGTATAATAAAACTAATGGTATTAGTTTTTGTGAAAAGGGAGATGGGACTATGAGGATGATACATGAAAAAACGTTATATCAATTGTCATTTTTGCCAAGAGCGTTTCCTGTAAATTGTTACTTTGTAGAGGAAGAAGATAGTTTAACTTTAATTGACGCGGCTTTGCCATATAGCGCAAAAGGTATTTTACAGGCGGCTGAGAAAATAGGGAAACCAATTACTAAGATTGTATTAACACATGCGCATGATGATCACATCGGTGCATTAGATGCATTAAAGGAAGTACTTCCTCATGTTCCAGTCCATATTTCTAAGCGGGACGCAAAGCTGTTAGAAGGAGATACGACGTTACAAAAGGATGAACCGAATATACCGATAAAAGGCGGTGTACCTAAAAAAGTAAAAACGGTACCTGATGTTTTATTAGAAGATGGCGACCGAGTTGGATCGCTTCTTGCAATTATGACACCGGGACATACACCAGGATCCATGTCGTTTCTTGATGTACGAAATAAAGCTCTTATTGTTGGGGATGCATTTCAAACAAGAGGAGGTATGGCTGTTTCGGGACAAATGAAATTTTGGTTTCCGTTTCCAGCGATGGCGACGTGGAGCAAAGAAATATCATTACAAAGTGCACAGAAGCTAAGCGAATATGAACCTTCCTTGCTTGCGGCAGGGCACGGAAAAATGATAAAGGACCCAGGGGCTGTTATAGGGCTTGCTATTAAGGAAGCGAAACGGAATATAGAAAGTAAGAAAGAGGGATAATTTATGTCACCGAGAATCGGACTTACATTACAGAAAATTGTAGAAACAGCTGCAGAAATTGCAGATACAAATGGAATACAAGAAGTAACGTTAGCTTCATTAGCGCAAAGGTTAGGGATACGTTCGCCCTCACTATATAATCATGTAAAAGGGTTACAAGATGTACGGAAAAATCTTGGTATTTACGGAATAAAACAGCTGCATAACAAACTGGAAGAAGCGGCCGAGGATAAACGTATGGATGAAGCAATTCATGCATTAGGAGAAGCGTATGTAGCATTTGTCCGAAAACATCCTGGACTATATGAAGCAACTTTTTTACGAGATGAAGAAGTAAGAAAAGCAGGTGACGAAATTGTAAAGCTTTGTCTTCGAGTTTTACAACAGTATGGCTTAGAAGGAGAGAATGCACTTCATGCGACACGCGGATTCAGAAGTATTTGTCATGGATTTGCTTCGATTGAACAGCAAGGCGGATTTGG
Organism: Bacillus sp. PSXD-155; assembly: GCF_049310765.1. Lineage (NCBI taxonomy): Bacteria > Bacillati > Bacillota > Bacilli > Caryophanales > Bacillaceae > Bacillus > Bacillus sp. PSXD-155. The sequence continues at coordinate 156,834 of NZ_JBMOWC010000008.1, forward strand.
TTTGCCGTTAGATCTGGATATAAGTTTACATGTATTATTGGAAACGTTTATTAAAGGATTACGTGAATAAGAAGCGAGGCAAACAAAAACCTTAGAAGTGATTCTAAGGTTTTTTAGTGCATATGATTCAAAAAGAACGGTAGGCTTTTTCTCATTACATGATATTATTTAGCAGGTTTGAAAAATGTGTATATAGCTACGGAAAGGCAAACGAAAATAAAAGCAATAGGATCTTGATATGGACTAGGCTCAGAGCCCTTCTGGATTTCTGTAAGGAAGTCATGTGTTTTCATGTTCATTGCTCCTTTAACTAATAAAATTTATATGATGCGAGGGTTATGGTGGATAGATAAGAAATTTTTGGAATTTCATCTAATAATTATTCTATAGTAATCTAATTCCAAAAACTATATAATACAAAGCTTTCATGATATGTAAAATTGCATATTATTCTTTTTGAAAAATTTGTTATATTATCTATATATTTGTATTAAAGGGTTTTTGTTAAGGTAATGAAAACAAATGGAGGAATAGTATGAGAAAAACAGTATTAGACGCGTATAATGCAGAAAGAGAAGTAGATAACATAACATATAAAAATCTAGTTGTAACGATTGCAAGCATTCTAGGGTTCTCACTCTTAGGGGGATTATTCCTTGCTTTAGCCCTTGGAATTTTTGGAGAAGAGGTATTACGTGCTAATTTAGAGGGATATTATTTACTTCTATTTGATGCAGCTGTTGTTACTATTGTTTTATTTGCGTATAAACCAGTGCTTCATTTTATTAAGAACATATGGGATGTATCTATTTTAAAAAATGGGAAAACCTACTTGTATTTATTAATAGGTTTTATCATCATTGCATTAACTCAGTATGTAATGTTAGAGTTGTTTAGCTTTGAAAGTGCAGAGCAGCAACGAGATCAATTAGGGAGCTTAGGACTTCAAAATAGTCTACAAAGTATTATATATGTGTTAAGTGTTGCTATAATTACACCAATTAAAGAAGAAATTTTATATAGAGGTATTTTGTATCGATTTTTTGAAAAGAAATATAGTTTTCTAGTTGGTATCATTATTTCTTCCTTTATCTTTGGGATTCTTCATGGTGGTTTTCCGGTTACGGCAATGATTATGGGGATTGTATTTGCTATGTTATATAAGAAAACACAATCTATTTTACCTAGCATCATTTTACATATTGTATGGAACCTACTTGTGAGTATAAGTATGATTGTTTCTTTATAAAATTGAATGAATATTTAGCATAAAAGATGAATGGCCTAGCTATTCATCTTTTATTTTGTTTATATGTGGGAAAAGTTGATGAATACAATCCAAAAAGAACCAAATACTAATGATGAATGAACAAAGAAAGGCGGGTATGTTATATGCAAAACTTAACAGAGCTTGAAGTAGAAAATTTACGTCATTTGATTGGTGGACACGCTACCATTATTAACAAGTTGGAGCAGTATGCACAGACGTGTACAGATCCACAACTGAAACAAATGCTACAAAAAGATGCGCAAGATGCACGAAATACGAAACAGCAATTAATGACTTTCCTAGGATAGGAGGAAGAGAAAGATGAATGAAAAAGATATGGTAAATGATTATTTAGCAGGATTGAATGCAAGTTTAACAAGCTATGCAAATTATATTGCTCAGTCTGATAATGAACAGTTACATCAAACGTTAATCCAAATTCGTAATCAAGATGAGGCGCGCCAACGTAATATGTATGAGTACGCAAAGCAAAAGAGTTATTACAAACCGGCAGCACCTGCTAATCCGATGATCGTGCAGCAATTAAAAAGTCAGTTAAGTGCAGAATAATTGGATGAAAAAACGGGCGAAAATAGATTCGCTCGTTTTATTTTTTTGTATGTCAATAAATACATAATAAATATTTTTCCAGTTGTAACAAATATGACGAAAATGGAATATAACAATTCACAAAAAGGACAAACACTTTGTTCAATATTTCACAAAGTATCCATGGTTTCTATCGTGAGAACCTCTATAATTAAGAGTGTAAAGAACAAAAGAAATAGATTATATGATCACTTAGGAGAGATTGCTATGAAAAGACATACAAGAAAAATTGCAATTATCGGTACTGGATTAGTTGGATCAAGTTGTGCGTATTCCATTGTAAATCAAGGGATTTGCGAAGAGCTATTATTAATTGATATAAATCATGAACGTGCAGTTGGGGAAGCAATGGATTTATCACATTGCATTAACTTTACAAATACAAGAACAAAAGTATATGCAGGAAGCTATGAAGACTGCAAAGATATGGACATCGTTATTATTACAGCAGGTCCAGCACCAAAACCAGGGCAAAGTCGCTTAGATACTTTAGGAGCGAGTGCGAAGATTATGGAAAGTGTTGTTGGTGGCGTAATGGAAAGTGGATTTGATGGTATTTTCTTACTTGCATCGAACCCAGTTGATATTATTACATATCAAGTTTGGAAATTATCTGGATTACCTAGAAATCGCGTAATCGGTACTGGTACATCACTAGATTCTTCTCGCTTAAGAACAATTTTATCTGAAATGCTACATGTAGACCCTCGTAGTATTCATGGGTATTCATTAGGAGAACATGGTGATTCTCAAATGGTTGCTTGGTCTCATGTAACTGTTGGTGGAAAGCCAATTCTGCAAATTTTAGAAGAACAAAAAGAACGATTTGGTGAAATAGATTTAGATGAAATCGTTGAGAAGACTGCAAAAGCCGGATGGGAAATTTATAAACGTAAAGGAACTACTTATTACGGAATCGGAAATTCTCTAGCATATATTGCAAGCTCAATCTTTAATGATGATCATCGTGTCATTGCTGTATCAGCCATTTTAGATGGTGAGTACGGTGAATACGATATTTGTACAGGAGTACCAGCTATTATTACTAGAGACGGTATAAGAGAAGTTGTAGAACTCAATTTAACAGAGGATGAAGAATCTCGATTCGCAAAATCAAACGATATTTTACGTGATTATATGAAAACAATTGGTTACTAACTTATAGAAGAAGGTGAAACAAATGAAGGAATATATAATGTCTCGTGTATTTAAAGCATCTGCTGGAATCGCACAAGGTATTTTCGTATCCCTCGGAATTGGTTTACTAATCGAAAATATAGGAAGAATTGTTGATATTCCGTTGCTTATTACAATCGGAGTTGTTGCAAAATCACTTATGGCACCGGCCATTGGTGCTGGAATTGCTTTTATGCTCGGTGCAAATGGTCTTGTAATCTTCTCGGCTATGGTAGCTGGAGCGATTGGTGCCGGATCCATTTCAATTACTGAAGCTGGTCTAATTATTAAAACAGGTGAGCCAATCGGTGCGTTATTAACAGCAACTTTAGCTGTATATATTGGTAAACGTTTAAGCGGAAAAACTGCTTTAGATATGATGCTCGTTCCATTTGCGGCCATATTAGGTTCTGGTTTAGTTGGTATTTGGTTATCTCATAATATTACTCCTGTTTTAAATGCAGTTGGAGCGTTTATTAAAGATAGCTCAGCTGGTAGCCCGTTTATCGCTTCTATCGTCATTGCAGTAGTTTGGGGACTATTACTTATCTCTCCAGCTTCATCAGCTGCGTTAGCGATCGCACTTAGCTTAGACGGTGTTGCAGGTGGTGCAGCTCTTGCCGGATGCGTCGCTCAGTTTATCGGATTCTCTGTCATCTCAGCAAAAGAAAACAATTTAGGTGGCATATTAGCTCAAGCTCTTTGTACTCCGAAAGTACAGTTGCCAAATATCACTAAAAATCCAATGATTCTCGTCCCAACTGTCGTCGCCAGTGCTATAGTCGGTCCGGTATCCGCATTAATTTTCCAACTGGAAGCAGGAAAAGAAATTGCAGGTCTTGGATTAAGTTCTCTTATCGCACCAATTAATTTAATTTCCAGCGAAGGATGGGAAGTTCTCCCGGCGATGGTAATTACTTATATCGTCATTCCAGTAGCTGTTTCTTATATACTTTACATTGTTCTTAAAAAAGCAGGTCGTATTCATTCTGGTGATATGACTGTACCGCAATCTTAAATTGAAAATCTCCTTAATAATAGATAAAAGCAGACTGAGAAGCCACAGTCTGCTTTTTTATGTTACATTTTATGATTTTGTTTTACTGGAACTCTTATCGGTTCTTTTGCTAATAAGAGCTGAACGCCGAAGTATAGTATGCTTGCAAGTGTCATTCCAGAAACGGCATCTACAAAGGCATGTTGCTTCGTAAATAGCGTTGATAAAATAATAAGTGTACCGAAGAAAGTAAGGATGTAATATTCAAAAGCATGTTGTTCTCTACGCTTAAAGGAAGCTAACATAATTACAAATGTAGTAAGAACGTGAATGCTAGGGAAACAGTTTACCGGTTGATCGATACTATAAATATAGCGAACTAGTTCAGAAAATACATCTGTTCCAACGACAGTCGGACGCGGTACAGTTGTTTGCCAAAAATAATAAATAGAAAAACAAGCAAGCTTTCCAAAAATAACACTACTTAAAGTGACATAATATTGCTTTCGGTCAGCGAAGCAGTAATAAATAAGTGCGCCGTATAAGTATGGAAACCAAAGTAAATAAGGAATAATAAATGCTTTTACAAATGGAATCCAATCATCTACTACAGTTGTAACGTCTACTGCGTGAACAGTCGATTTATTTAATACGTCGTAAAGGGGACTTACGAGTACGAGTAGAAGTATATAACTTAACGGAAGAAAAGATGAAAGTTTAAATTTCTTCATGTTGATCTCCTATGTTTAGTAATGTAAGTAAATTCAATTGATTATAATATAGAAACGTGAATTGGGCTATCGATTTTACTTACATTTTCTTGAATTAACCTTACGTTTTTGTCACTTGACTAAAAAGAAGGGGGAGGGTGCTAAATGAAGCGTTTATCATATTTTTTAGTTTTTATATTGTTATGCCTAGTAGGTGCTGGGTGTGCAAAGAATAACGAAGGAGAAAAATTAGAATATAACGGAAGAGCACTCGTAATTGGAGTTGTTGGAGAAAAGCCGAAAGATACGTTTAGGAATGTAAAGTTTGAAAGTATAAAGTTAGAAGAAATGCAGGAGAAATCAGCAAAAGTTGATGGTTTTTTCGTTATGAAAGAATACTTTAAAGAGGCATCAAAGGAGCAGTATACGGACTTATTTTTATCGTTAAAGAAGCCGGTATTTTTTATTGGTTTGCAAGATAGACCGTATTTAATTTTTACTAACAAGGATTTAGATTATGATAATACCCCAAAGGATAAAACGATGACGTATACGCAAGGGTTTGTAAATATGGGGAACCCTGAAGGTCAATATTGGGGTATGGGATTATATAATGATACTGTTTCCGATCGAAATATTCATAATATGTATATAGTAGTATTTCAAACCATTTCGGATTACTTAAGTCGATGATGAAGGAGCCTGTAAACGAGGCTTCTTATTTTTTTATGTAGAAGCTAGTTTAAGTATGGGGAATACAGAAGTTGCTGATAAAATAGATAAAAATGGTTTTGAACTTGGGGAGGAGGCCTCTTTAGCAAAATATGAAGTGGGTATAGATATACCTATACCATTTACAAATCATGATTTACATATCGGGGTTCACCCTCACTTGGACAAACGGGTGGTTCTTTTAAGGTAAGTTCAAGTGGATTTAAAGTAAATTTCCCTTGGGGGCCTGGAGCTAGTCCTGTGGGTACAGGTGTTGAAGTAAAGATAAAATAAAAAGGATTATTTTTTATGACTTTAGAAAGTTTGAAAAAAATTTTAATAATTCTTTTTGTTATTTGTTTTTTTGGTACTATTATTTTTACAATGTTTGATGTTACATATAATTTAAAAGAAAAATAATCTTTTCATTGATATATTTAATTACAGTTCCTATTAGTTTTTTAATTTTATATAAAATAGGTAAATTTTTCATTAAATAAAGAGGTGAATTAAAATGGAGAAAGTAGAGAAAGATACATTACTTCCGATTGGTTCAGCTGTGAAATTTAAAACATGGGAACAACCATTGATGATATATGATAGAAAACAAGAAGATTCAAAAACTAAGAAAACTTGGGATTATGTAGCTTGTTATTATCCTATCGGAAATATTTCAACCGAATATAATATGTTTTTTAATCATGAACATATATCAGAGGTGATTTTTACTGGATATGTAAATGGAGTTGCGTGAAGAGTTAAAATAATATTATAGATGCTATAGTTTTTTTGAATGGAAATAGGGGGTATTTATTGTGAGAATAAGGGGGAATGATGTTGAAAACTATTAAAAATACATTATTATTTGTTCTATGTTTGGTGGTTCTTAGTGGTTGTTTTACAAGAGAGGGAACGATTGTTGGTGGTAAGGTTCATGGAGGTTCAAATAGTATAGATGGAAAGTATAAAAGTTTCACAGGTTTTGCAACTCAAGATATGGATGTAAAAAAAGGTGAAAGTTGGATATTTACTTTTGATGATAAAACTAAGCAAGGAACCATAAAGGCTTATGTTTTAGATTCAGATGATAATACAATACTGGAAGTTAATAGTGGAAAAGGCGAAAATAATATTAAAGTGTCTAAAGATGATACATATAAAGTTAAAATTATAACAGAAGAACATGGTGGGGAATTTGAAATATCATGGAAAAAAGAAAAGTAGCTAGTTAATAAGTAGAGGGATTATTATTATGTTCTTAGGAGTTGAATGGCTTCCAAAGAGATGGGGAAAAAGGAAAATTTCAGAACAGTTTCTGTAAGTGAAATTTGCTGATGAAGGAAAAGTAATTTTGATTATTACTTATGCTATAGATTTATATGTGAATTATATTCCTTTAAAAGTAAAGAAATATAATTCACTTTAATTTCTATTGAATATAGAAGTGAGTATGCTATGAAAGTCATGTGTATGCATGGCTTTTTCTTTGTAGTAATTTCTTAATCATCATGGAATTCTCTCACTATTACGGCCAAAATCGTTAGTTCCTTTTATCTGTGCGCCTTTGTCATGTGAATTGTTTCCAAGTTTTGTGACTATAGGAAGAAACCGATGCAGCCCAGGGGTTAGTAAAGAAAAATAGGGAGTTAATCAAACGTTTGTTTAAGCTGTATGTTCGGTAGGAAGAAACCGATGCAGCTCAAAGGTTAAGAAAGAAAAATAGAGAATTAATCAAACGTTTGTTTAAGCTGTATGTTCGGTAGAAAGAAACTCATGTAGTTCAAAGGCTAACAAAGGAAAATAAGAAATTAATCAAACGCTTGTTTAAGATATATGTTTGGTGCAGAATCTAAAAAAATTTATATATTTATTTTTTTCTTAACAAATGGCGGAAAAATAAGAAAAATTCGCAGGATTATTAAAAATTATCACGAAATAAGTAAAAGTTTAGCGAATAATGGTTTGAAATAATAAAACGTTTTCTATATGATAAAGGTAAAGGTTAGTAAAAAAGTAGGTGAATTTATGACAGTAACATTTTATTCATATCCAAAGTGTGGCACATGTCAAAAGGCAAAGAAATGGTTTGAGGCAAACGATGTAGCATATGAGATGATTCATATTGTTGAAAATCCACCATCAAAAGAAGATTTACGTAATTTACATGAAAAAAGTGAATTACCATTAAAAAAATTCTTTAATACAAGTGGAATGCGTTACCGTGAACTTGGTCTGAAAGATAAGTTGAAAGATGCAAGCGAAGACGAAATGTATGAGCTTTTAGCATCTGATGGCATGTTGATCAAACGTCCAATTGTAACAGATGGAACGAATGTAACACTTGGTTTTAACGAAGAGCAGTTTGAAAGTGTGTGGAAAAAGTACCAATAAGGTATTTTTACATAATTAATACATTCACTGGAGGTACAGTCATGAGCATTCCAAATAATTTACGTTACTCTGAAGAACACGAATGGGTAAAAACTGAAGGTAATGAAGTTGTTATCGGTATCACTCACTTTGCACAAGGTGAGCTAGGTGATATCGTATTCGTTGAACTTCCTGAAGTAGGTGCAACAATCGAAGCTGACGAGCCATTCGGAAGCGTAGAATCTGTTAAAACAGTTTCTGAGTTATACGCACCTGTAAGCGGTAAAGTTGTAGCAGTAAACGAAGAATTAAGTGACCAACCAGAACTTGTTAACGAATCTCCATACGAGGGTGCATGGATGGTTAAAGTTGAACTTTCTGATGCAAGCCAAGTTGAGAAGTTATTAACTGCAGAAAAATATGCAGAAATGACAAACCAAGACTAATTATAGTCGACTAAAGGACAGCCTTTGTGCTGTCCTTTTTTATTTTGTGTAAAATAATGAATGTAGAATCATATACTAATTATCGTGTAGGAGAACGTTTTTTGAAAAAACTTTTTCGTTTAATCTTTATGCAGGTCTAGCCGTTTTTGTTTTTCGTTGTCTAGCTCCAGCGACTAGATTGTTCGGTGGCTTCGCTTCTTCCTACAAGTCAAAAAGCGCCTCTACGTCAGAAGCTCCATCCCCCTCACAATCTAAATGAGCCGCTTGTGCTTTTCATTGTCTAGCTCCAACTCCTAGCCCTTCATGTCTAAGAACCTTCCGCACGAGAAGACAAAAAGCGTCTTCTGTACGGAAGAACCTTAGCCAACAGGGCTAAACAGTCGGTTTCGCTTTTCTTTTGCAAAAATAAACAGGAAACAACATGAAAATAACGAATATACTATATACTAAGTTCAAGGTTGTATAGTATATGGTGATCGGGTGATGACATATGATTTATGTGGAAAAAGTCATTATTGTAGAAGGTACATCAGATAGAAGAAAGATTGAATCTATTATTCGTGAACCAGTGGAAATTGTTTGTACAAATGGTACAATTGGTTTGTCGAAAATGGATGAGCTCGTTGATCAGTTTTTTGATAAGGAAGTGTATGTGCTAGTGGATGCTGATGATGCTGGAGAAAAGTTAAGGAAACAATTTCGAAAAGAATTTCCGCAAGCCGAGCATATCTATATTGATCGCTCGTACCGAGAAGTGGCAACTGCACCATCTACACACTTAGCAAATGTATTATGGGGAGCCGACATTGACGTTTATACAGAATATTTACGGTAAGGAATGATAGAAGTGATCGATTGGACAGGAGCCGAAGCTACAGCCCTAATAGAGAATGAAGAAAAAACAGTGTTATATGTATATACTCCAATGTGTGGAACATGCCAATTAGCAAAAAAGATGTTAACAGTCGTTGAGATGACAATTGAAGGCCTCAAAATTGGGATGTTAGATTTAAATTATGCTCCGCATTTAGCGAAAGAGTATGGGATTGAAAGTGTACCTTGTTTACTTGTTTTTGAAAATGGGACACTGATGAAGAAGATATATGCATTTCATTCGGTTGAATATCTATATACGGAATTAAAGTAGGCGGCAAAATTTTTGCCGCCTCGACATATTTCTTGGGAAATATGTCGAGATGCAGGATGGATACAGTATTTGTCGAGCGAAAATAACAGGATTGCTCTTTATTGAGAGGGAATGGTATGTAATAGAAAGTGATATGAAGGATGTGATTTAGGGTGAAATTATATTCTTTGCTTCAATCATTTGTAAATTACGCTAATGGTCAATATCATTTAGAGCCGCTTTTAAGACGAGAGGAGAAAACTGTTAATTTCCGCTTTAGAGATGAAAGTTGTTCGTTACAAATTTCAAGAGATTATATAGAGCTGCTACAAGAGGAAAGAGGAACGGAACAAATCATTTGCTTAGACGAAAAGGATATAGAACAATTGGTGAATGGAAATGTACGATTGCAAATGTTAATGAACGATGGGCGTGTACAATATTCGGGAACGTACCAAACGATGTTATTAGTTGAATCAATGTTTCATATATGTAAACCGATGTCAGTAGGTGCTTAAAATTCTGAAGTTTCATTTTTTGCGAAAATTTCTGTTGACATGGTGAGTGTATATTGATACAATTCAAGTCATAAAATATAGACAATTTCATAAATTTCAAATCAGACGAAAATTGAATCTGATTTCTCTTATCAAGAGAGGTGGAGGGACTGTGCCCTGTGAAGCCCGGCAACCGTCAACTTATGTTGAAATGGTGCCAATTCCTGCAAAGCGAATGCTTTGAGAGATGAGAGAGAGGGATAATGTTGTTATATACGCATATAAACCTTTCTGCTTCTCTAAAGCAGAAAGGTTTTTTTATTGTTTGAATGTGGAGGACATTCAAATAATAAAAGTAATGATAACAGTGGACTACACGCATTAAAAATAAAAAATTGCGGAGTCGACCTAAACAAAAAAGGGGTGAACATCATGATTCTATTAGAGAATGTAAGGAAAATATATAAGGCGAAAAGCGGTGATGTCACTGCTGTAGATAACGCCAATTTAAAAATAGAAAAAGGCGAAATATTTGGTGTTATCGGATATAGCGGCGCTGGGAAAAGTTCTTTAATCAGATTGTTTAATCAGTTAGAGAAACCGACTTCTGGCCAAATTACAATTGCGAATCGTGTTATATCAGCAATTACAGGAAGTGAACTTCGTAAGGCAAGGCAAGAAATCGGAATGATTTTTCAGCACTTCAACTTACTTTGGTCACGAACTGTACGTGAAAATATAGAGTTTCCACTTGAAATTGCAGGTGTTGATAAAACGAAGAGAAGAAAACGTGTTGATGAATTAATTCATCTTGTTGGATTAGAAGGAAGAGGAGACGCGTACCCATCTCAGCTGAGCGGGGGACAAAAACAACGCGTTGGGATTGCAAGAGCATTAGCTAACAACCCACAAGTACTTTTATGTGATGAAGCAACGTCAGCTCTTGATCCAGAAACGACAGATCAAATTTTGGATTTACTATTAGACATTAATAAGCGCCTTGGTTTAACAATTGTACTCATTACACATGAGATGCACGTAATTCGAAAGATTTGTAATCGAGTGGCAGTAATGGAGAGAGGAAAGATTGTAGAAACGGGTCCAGTACTTGATGTATTCCGTAATCCGAAGCAAGATATTACGAAACGATTTGTACAGCAGTTAACAGATTCTGAAGATACAAATGAAACGATTGAAAGTTTAATTGAAAAATATCCAGATGGAAAAGTGATTCGTTTGCAGTTTATCGGTGAGGCTGTAGAAAGACCAGTGCTTCAACGATTGATGCAGCGCAGTGATATAGAAGTTAGCATTTTGCAAGGAAATATCGCACAAACGAATAACGGTTCTTACGGTAGTTTAGTTGTTCATTTAAATGGTGAGGAAACAGCAATCCAGCAAGCAATAGAAGGAATTCATCAAGATCAAGTAGAGCTGGAGGTGATTGCACATGGATAAGTTACTCGCAAATGTTGATTGGAATCAAATGTTAGAAGCAACTGGTGAAACGTTATATATGACGGCAATCGCAGCTCTTGCGACATTTGTTTTAGGACTAATTTTAGGATTGTTACTCTTCATGACAGCGAAAGATAATTTATGGGAAAACAAATCAATTAATACGGTGATTGGAGCATTCGTAAATATATTCCGTTCTATACCGTTCATCATTTTAATTATTTTATTAATCCCATTCACAAAGATTCTTCTTGGAACAATTCTTGGAGCAAGTGCCGCGCTGCCGGCTTTAATTATTGGAGCGGCACCATTCTATGCGAGAATGGTTGAAATCGCACTTCGCGAAATTGATAAAGGTGTAATTGAAGCTTCAAAAGCAATGGGAGCAAAAACAAGCACAATTATTTTAAAAGTATTGATTCCAGAATCGTTACCAGCATTAGTATCTGGTATTACGGTTACGACAATTGCTTTAGTAGGCTATACAGCAATGGCGGGAGTTGTTGGTGCTGGTGGTCTTGGAACACTTGCTTACTTAGAAGGATTCCAGAGAGGGAATAACGATGTAACAATCGTTGCGACAATTTGTGTATTACTAGTTGTATTTTTAATTCAGTGGATTGGTGATAGTTTAACGACTCGAATAGATAAACGATAATAAAAAACGGGAGGATGTTTCAAATGAAAAAATTATTACTTACGGCACTTATTTCAACTTCAATTTTTGGTTTAGCTGCTTGTGGCGGGAAAGATAAAGATGAAAAGAAACTTGTTGTTGGTGCTTCTAACGTACCGCACGCTGAAATTTTAGAAAAGGCAAAACCGTTACTTGAGAAAAAAGGAATCGAGTTAGAAATTAAAAAATTCCAAGACTACGTATTACCAAATAAATCGTTAGCGGATAAGGATTTAGATGCAAACTACTTCCAGCACATTCCGTATTTAGAAAAAGAAATTAAAGATAAAAAGTATGACTTTGAAGTAGCAGGAAAAATTCATTTAGAGCCAATTGGTGTATATTCTCAAAAATATAAGAGCTTAAAAGAACTTCCGGACGGAGCAACAATCATTATGAGTAATTCTGTGGCTGACCATGGACGTGGTTTAGCAATTTTACAAAAAGAAGGCATTTTAAAAATTAAAGATGGGGTAGATCCAGTTAAAGCAACTCCAAAAGATATTGCAGATAATCCGAAAAATCTAAAATTCAAAACGGATATCGAGCCTGGTTTATTGCCACAAGTGTATAACAATAAAGAAGGCGATGCTGTTTTAATTAACTCTAACTATGCAATTGATGCAAAGTTAAATCCAGAAAAAGATGCCATTGCAATTGAAGGAAATGATTCACCGTACGCAAACATAGTAGCTGTTCGTAAAGGCGATAAAGATAAGAAAGAGATTAAAGCTCTTGTAGAAGTATTACATTCTAAAGAAATTGAAGACTTCATTAATAAAGAATATAAAGGGGCAGTTGTTCCTGTAAAAGAATAATTGCTGAAAAGGGCTGGTCTGATGCCAGCTCTTTTTCATAACTACATAACTATTGGGGAGAAGGGGACATCATATGAAAAAGATTCTATTGTCAGTTGTTACAGCGCTGTCTGTATTTACATTAGCTGCTTGCGGAGGGAAAGATGAGAATAAGCTTGTTGTTGGAGCTTCTAACGTGCCACACGCTGTTATTTTAGAAAAGGCACAGCCGATATTAGAGAAAAAGGGTATTAAATTAGAAATTAAAAAATTCCAAGATTATGTGTTGCCGAATAAAGCGTTAGCGGATAAGGAAATTGATGCGAACTACTTCCAACACATTCCTTACTTAGATAAAGAAATCCAAGAAAAAGGATATAAAATTGTAAACGCAGGAAAAATCCATTTAGAGCCAATGGGCATTTATTCTAAGAAATATAAAAGCTTAAAAGACTTACCAGATGGCGGGACAGTGATTATGAGTAATAACGTAGCGGAGCGTGGCCGTATGTTAGCATTGTTACAAAAAGGCGGCGTGATTAAGCTTAAAGATGGTGTAGATGTGGTTAAGGCGACAGTAAAAGATGTAGTCGAAAATCCGAAAAACTTAAAATTTAAAACAGATGTTGAACCTGGACTTTCACCGAAGTTGTATGAAAATAATGAGGGAGATGCTTTATTCATTAATTCGAACTATGCAATTGATGCAAAATTAAATCCAACGAAGGATGCAATTGCGATTGAAGGAGCAGACTCTCCGTATGCAAACATCATTGCAGTTCGTAAAGGTGATGAGAAGAAAAAAGAAATTAAAGAGCTAGTAGAAGTGTTACATTCAAAAGAAATTCAAGATTTTATTAATAAAGAATATAAAGGTGCTGTACTTCCGGTAAGTGAATAAATATAAGGAAAGGACTGGGAAATTACCAGTCCTTTTTTCTTTATATAAATAAGAAGAAAGGTGTATCATAGAAAGATGTAAAGGAAATACTTATATACATTTGTGAAAAAACGGTTACTTTTTTTCGTCGTTTGCGATATCATTTTATTTGATATAAAATTAGAATGAGAATAAAATGAGAATATGAACGTTTTAGGAATTTTTAAAATGTATATATAGGATTAATGGAGGTATTGAGATGGCTGGTTCTACATTAACGGTTAAAGACTTACACGTATCAATTGACGGCAAAGAAATTTTAAAGGGTGTAAACCTTGAAGTAAAAGGTGGAGAAATCCACGCAATTATGGGACCTAACGGAACAGGTAAATCAACTTTATCTTCTGCAATTATGGGTCACCCAAAGTATGAAGTAACAGAAGGTAGCATCATCATTGACGGTGAAGATGTATTAGAAATGGAAGTAGACGAGCGCGCACAAGCGGGTCTATTCCTAGCAATGCAATATCCAAGTGAAATTAGCGGAGTAACAAACGCTGACTTCTTACGTTCTGCAATTAACGCACGTCGTGAAGAAGGCGATGAAATTTCTCTTATGAAATTTATCCGTACATTAGATAAAAACATGGAATTCCTAGAAATGGATCCAGAAATGGCACAACGTTACTTAAACGAAGGTTTCTCTGGTGGAGAGAAAAAGCGTAACGAAATTCTTCAATTAATGATGATTGAGCCAAAAATCGCAATCTTAGATGAAATCGACTCAGGTCTTGATATCGATGCATTAAAAGTTGTATCTAAAGGTATTAACCAAATGCGCGGCGAAGAGTTCGGTTGCCTAATGATTACGCATTACCAACGCTTATTAAACTACATCACTCCAGACTTCGTTCACGTTATGATGAACGGTCGTATCGTTAAATCTGGTGGCCCTGAGCTTGCACAACGTCTAGAAGCTGAAGGTTACGACTGGATTAAAAAAGAATTAGGTATTGAAGACGAAACAACAGAGCAAGAAGCGTAAGAGAGGAGCATAAACATGACAATCGGTACATTACCTTTCGATCAAGAAACAATCCGTCAACGCGCAAGCGAAGTAAACGAAGCTGCTTGGTTGACTGAGTTCCGCTTACAAGCTCTTGCACAAGCAACAGAACTTCCAATGCCAACGCCTGATAAAACGAAAATTGAAAAATGGGACTTTATCGGAAAAGGCGACGCTGCTAAGCAAGAGCCTGTAAGTTCTTTAACAGAGCTTCCAGAAGCAGTGAAAAACTTAATCGATGAAAATAACAGCGTATTAGTGCAACGTACTGGTACAACTGCGTTCGTTTCTTTAGCAGACGAAGCAAAAGACAAAGGTGTTATTTTCACAGATATCGTAACAGCTGCAACAGAGCATGCTGAATTACTACAAAAGTATTTAATGAAAGACGGAGTGAAAGTAGACGAGCATCGTCTAACTGCACTTCATGCTGCATTAATCAACGGCGGTGCATTCGTATATGTTCCGAAAAACGTTGTTCTTGAAACTCCACTTCAAGCTGTATTCTTAGTAGACGGCGAAGAAGCTAACGTATATAACCACGTATTATTCGTAGCTGATGCGAACAGTACTGCAACTTATGTAGAAAACTATGTTGCAAATGAAAATGCTAAAGGTATTGCAAATATCGTAGCAGAAGTAATTGTGGAACAAGGCGCACAAGTGAAATTCGGTGCGGTTGATCTATTAGCAAAAGACGTAACAACTTACGTTAACCGCCGCGGTGTTGTTGGACGCGACGGCCGCATTGATTGGGCTCTAGGCCTTATGAATGACGGAAACACAATTTCAGAGAACGTTACGAACTTAATGGGCGACGGTTCATATGCTGATACGAAAACAGTAACAATTGGCCGTGGTAACCAAACACAAAACTTTACAACTAAAGTTGTTCACTTCGGTAAACACTCTGAAGGTTGGATTTTAAAACACGGTGTACAAAAAGATAGTGCAACATCTATCTTTAATGGAATTGGTAAGATTGAACACGGTGCATCTAAATCAAATGCACAACAATCTTCTCGCGTTCTTATGCTAGACGAAAAAGCTCGCGGTGATGCGAACCCAATTCTTTTAATTGATGAAGATGATGTTATGGCAGGTCACGCAGCTTCAGTAGGCCGCGTAGATCCGTACCAATTATACTACTTGATGAGCCGTGGTATTCCAAAACGCGAAGCAGAACGTTTAGTCATCCATGGATTCTTAGCACCTGTAGTAAATGAGCTTCCAATTGAAGGAGTAAAAGCACAGCTTGTTGAGGTAATTGAAAGGAAAGTTCGCTAATGAATATTCATGAAATACGCAAACAGTTTCCAATTCTTGATCAAAAAGTGAACGGCAAACAACTTGTTTATTTCGATAGTGCAGCAACTTCTCAAAAACCAATTCAAGTCATTGAAACGTTAGAACGTTACTATAAAGAATATAATTCTAACGTGCATCGCGGTGTTCATACGCTCGGTACAAAAGCTACCGACGCGTATGAAGGTGCACGTGAGAAAGTTCGCAAGTTTATTAACGCGAAATCAATGGAAGAGATTATTTTCACGCGCGGAACGACAACTGCATTAAATACAGTAGCGGCTAGCTATGGCCTTGAAAATGTAAAAGAAGGCGATGAAATCGTTATTTCTTACATGGAACACCATAGTAACATCATTCCGTGGCAACAAGTTGCGAAGAAAACTGGTGCAACTTTGAAATACCTTCCGCTTCAACCAGACGGTACAATTTCTTTAGAAGATGTTCGTCAAACTGTTACACCGAATACAAAAATCGTTTCTATTATGCAAGTATCAAACGTACTTGGAACGATTAACCCTGTAAAAGAAATCGGAGCAATCGCACACGAAAACGGAGCAATTATGGTCGTTGATGGTGCACAAAGTACACCTCACATGAAAGTGGATGTACAAGATTTAAACTGTGATTTCTACGCATTATCTGCTCATAAGATGTGCGGACCTACAGGTATCGGCGTATTATATGGTAAGAAAGAATTGCTAAACAATATGGAGCCAATTGAATTTGGTGGTGAAATGATTGATTTCGTAGATTTACAAGAATCTACTTGGAAAGAGCTTCCGTGGAAGTTTGAAGCGGGTACACCGATTATCGGTAATGCAATCGGACTTGGTGCGGCAATTGATTTCCTAGAAGAAATCGGTCTTGATAATATTGAAAAGCATGAGCATGAATTAGCGCAATACGCTTTAGAAAGACTATCAGAAGTAGATGGCGTTACAATTTATGGTCCAAAGCATCGCGCTGGTCTTGTTACATTTAATATTGAAGACGTACATCCTCACGATGTAGCGACTGTATTAGATGTAGAAGGCATTGCAGTTCGCGCAGGACATCACTGTGCACAACCGCTTATGAAGTGGCTAAAAGCTTCTTCAACAGCACGTGCGAGCTTCTATTTATATAATACAAAAGAAGAAATTGATACATTTGTTGAATCGCTAATCAAGACAAAGGAGTATTTCACAAATGTCATTTAATAATTTAGATACGTTATATCGTCAAGTTATTATGGATCATTACAAAAATCCTCGTAACCATGGCGTGTTAGAAGATAGTGTTACCGTTAACTTGAACAATCCAACTTGCGGCGATCGTATTCAACTTACGATGAAAGTAGAAGAAGGTATTGTGCAAGAGGCGAAGTTTGAAGGCGAAGGATGTTCAATCTCAATGTCTTCAGCTTCAATGATGACACAAGCAGTAAAAGGTAAGAAAATTGAAGAAGCACTTCAGCTTTCGAAAATTTTCTCTGACATGATGCTAGGAAAAGAGTACGATGACAGCATCGATTTAGGAGATATTGAAGCATTACAAGGCGTATGCAAGTTCCCTGCACGTATTAAATGTGCAACATTAGCGTGGAAAGCGTTAGAAAAGGGCTTAAACGAAGATAAGTAATGTTAAAGGTTCCTAAAAATGAGGTTATCTAAGGAGGGACACACCAACATGGCGAAGCAACTGCCAGATATCGGCGATTACAAATATGGTTTCAAAGACAAAGACGTTTCGATTTTCCGTGCTGGACGCGGTTTAACAAAAGAGATCGTTGAAGAGATTTCACGTATGAAAGAAGAACCACAGTGGATGTTAGACTTCCGTTTAAAATCACTGGATAAGTTCTATGAAATGCCAATGCCACAATGGGGCGGCGACTTAAACGACTTAGATTTCGATGAAATTACGTACTACGTAAAACCATCTGAGAAATCTGAGAAGTCTTGGGATGAAGTACCTGATGAAATTAAAGCAACATTTGATAAATTAGGTATTCCAGAAGCTGAGCAAAAATATTTAGCTGGTGTATCTGCACAGTACGAATCTGAAGTTGTATACCACAACATGAAAGAAGACCTAGAAGCTCTAGGAATCGTCTTCAAAGATACAGATAGCGCATTAAAAGAGAACGAAGATATTTTCCGTGAGCATTTCGGAAAAGTAATTCCACCAACAGACAACAAATTCTCTGCATTAAACTCTGCAGTTTGGTCTGGTGGATCATTCATCTACGTTCCAAAAGGTATTAAAGTTGATACACCACTTCAAGCGTATTTCCGTATTAACTCTGAAAATATGGGACAATTCGAGCGTACGCTTATCATCGTAGACGAAGGCGCACACGTACACTACGTAGAAGGTTGTACAGCACCTGTTTACACTACTAACTCACTTCACAGTGCGGTAGTAGAAATCATCATTAAAAAAGATGCGTATTGCCGTTATACAACAATCCAAAACTGGGCGAACAACGTATACAACCTAGTTACAAAACGTGCGGTTTGTGAAGAAAACGCAACGATGGAATGGATTGATGGTAACATCGGTTCTAAATTAACGATGAAATACCCAGCAGTTATCTTAAAAGGCGAAGGCGCTCGTGGTTTAACATTATCAATCGCGATTGCTGGTAAAGGCCAACACCAAGATGCTGGTGCGAAAATGATTCACTTAGCACCAAACACGTCTTCAACAATCGTTTCTAAATCGATTGCGAAGCATGGTGGTAAAGTAACTTACCGTGGTATCGTACACTTCGGACCAAAAGCGAAAAACTCTCGCTCTAACATCGAGTGTGACACGTTAATCATGGATAACCAATCTACATCTGATACAATTCCTTACAACGAAATCAAAAACGATTACGTTTCACTTGAGCACGAAGCGAAAGTATCGAAAGTATCAGAAGAACAATTATTCTACCTAATGAGCCGCGGTATTTCTGAGCAAGAAGCTACAGAAATGATCGTAATGGGCTTCATCGAGCCATTCACTCGCGAACTTCCAATGGAATACGCAGTTGAAATGAACCGTCTAATCAAGTTTGAGATGGAAGGTTCTATTGGTTAATAGATAAAGTAGAAGCGCCCTGCTGTGCAGGGCGCTTTTTTGTTTTGCGGATTTGTCTTGGCTTGGGAGAGGATACCCGGGTGGGTGTTCAGCTAAATATATCAACGATTTTTCAAATATATCGATCATAAATGGGAATATATCAACGTTTCGACAAGGAATATCGATTTGTCGACAAGATAAGACAAAAGAAAATCCTCACATACCCCAAACATTTTATAAGAACAGAGAACGACTAGGTTTAAGACAAAGATACTGACAAATCCACTTGAACAACCACTCACTGAATTCTCTATTAAACTTTTTGACAAATCCACCCCTCCCTCCACTATCTGGAATTCTTTCCTGCATTAGCAAAAGTTTCTCATATGAAAAGGACAATCTTTTGCTTTTTCTCACAATGCGAGTACAATGTAAAATAGCAAGAAAAGACGAAAAGTATTTACAGGATTATTGTGTGCGCATAGCGTAAATGGCAGTAAGGAACTGAGAGGAGGTTTTTTCTCTGAATACAAATAAAGAAACAATCATCCACCTTTATCATACAAACGATATACATAGTCATTTTGAAAATTGGCCGCAAATTTCTCGGTTTGTTCTAGGGGAGAAAAAGCGAAGACAGGAAGCGGGAGAGACTGTTTTGACGGTTGATATCGGTGATCATGTGGATCGTTTTCATAGTATTTCGGAAGCGACAAATGGCCTTGGGAATACGAAGCTTTTAAATGAGGCGTTATATGATTATGTAACGATCGGAAATAATGAAGGCATTACGTTAGCGAAGGAGCATTTGAATCGTCTATATGATGATGCTGGATTTGAGGTGCTCGTTGCGAATTTATTTGAAAAAGAAGGGGTACGTCCAGCGTGGGCGAAGCCTTATAAATTACATACGACGACAGATGGGATTATCATTGCTTTTATCGGATTAACGGTAGCTTATCCAGAGTTTTATCATATGCTCGATTGGCATATTGAAGATCCGCTTATCCATTTAGAGTCTATTTTAGAAGAAGTGAAAGATGAGGCGCATATTACCGTTGTCCTATCTCACCTTGGAAAAAGTATGGATGAGTATATGGCAGAGCATTATGATATAGATGTTATTTTAGGTGCACATACGCATCATTTATTTGAGCGTGGTGTTCTACTGAACAATACTTTACTTTGCTGTTGTGAAAAGTGGGGACGTTACGTTGGCCACGTTCAGCTTACTGTGGATAAAGAGACGAAGAAGTTGTTGGAAAAGGACGGTAGAGCGATTAAGACGGAACGGTTAGGTGCTTATAGCGATCCGTTATCCACAATTGAAATACTGCAGGAAGAAAGTAAGCATATAATGGCAGAGCCTGTCGTTCATTTAAAAGAGTCATTACCGGTTGATTGGTTTCAGGAGACGCCGTTTTCTCATATGTTAGCAAGTGCGCTGAAAACATGGTGCGATGCAGAGATTGGCATGGTGAACGCCGGTGTACTTCTTGAAGGGCTAGAA
This sequence comes from Bacillus sp. PSXD-155, assembly GCF_049310765.1. Taxonomy (NCBI): domain Bacteria; kingdom Bacillati; phylum Bacillota; class Bacilli; order Caryophanales; family Bacillaceae; genus Bacillus; species Bacillus sp. PSXD-155. The sequence goes on from NZ_JBMOWC010000008.1 coordinate 177,489, forward strand.
GAGGGTGTTGTAACGCGCGGAGATATTCACAGAATTTGTCCACATCCAATTAATCCGTGTGCTTTGAAAGTTCCAGGAAAGATATTAAGAGAAGTTATTTTGAAAGCACGTAAACCGAACATGGAGAATCTTGAGGTGAAAGGATTCGGATTTCGGGGGAAAGTGATGGGGAAAATGATTTATGCTGGTGTAGAAGTCATTCCAGATACGATTCCTGGCAATAAAATTTTATTAGAAGATGTATTGATTAACGGCGAATCGCTGGAGTTAGACCGTATATATACGGTAGGAACAATCGATATGTTTACGTTTGGATACTTATACCCAGAGCTATCCACACTTTCTGGCAAACAATATTATATGCCAGAACTACTTAGAGATGTGTTAACGGATATGTTAATAACTCATACAACTTCCGTTAAACTATAGGCTAGTTAACTTGTAACACTCATTTTTCTCTTGTCATACAGATAAGAAAGAGAGGAGTGTGAACTATGGTTAATGTGGAGCCAATTATAATTGATAATTATACGTTTATTGCGGTTAGCGTGAAACTTCCAAAGACGAATTTGCTAGCTGTAATGAGCGATAAAGGATATATTATGTGTGGTGCATTAGATGTAGGTCTTTTAAATGAGAAATTAGGTGATCGAGGAATTATTGCTGGCCGTGCGGTTGGTGTAAGAACGATTGAACAACTTCTTGAAGCGCCACTAGAATCGGTAACGACTGGAGCTGAAGCGTTAGGCATTCCAGTAGGAACGATTGGAAAAGAAGCATTATTAAAAATGAGATAAGCATATATCGTCCCTCCTTCTTGCATAGAAATGATATAAGAAGGAGGTTTTTTTATGAGTATATTTCGCTCGAAAAACTCGCGGTTTCGAAGGGGACCTATTGCCTTTCGGTATATACTGCTTATGTCGTTTATTCTTTTTGTTATATTACTTACGCAAGGGTTGTGGATTGTGAATAATAGTATTCAGCCGACCTTAATTAAATATGGGGAAGTAGAGACACATAAAATGGCGACAGCAATTATGACGAAGGCGGTAAAGGATAGAATTAATGAAGGATTCGATGTCGATTCATTAATGAAAGTACAGAATGATAAAAACGGAAAAGTATCCACAATTAATTTAAATACGAAGCAAGTAAATGAAATCGTAACGTCAACGACCACGTACATAGAAAAATATTTGCAACAAGTAGAACAAGGGAAGTTGAAGGAGCTAGGTATTTCTGAAAAAAACGGGGCGACTATGGCAGTTCCTTTTGGGCGTGTAACTGATAATACACTTCTTGGTAATATAGGACCAGATATTCCGATTCATTTCACGCCAATTGGGCATGTGAATACAGATATTAAACAAAAAATTGAGCCGCATGGAATTAATACTACAGCGATTCAAATTGTTATGGAAATGGAAGTAACATTGCAAGTAATTATTCCATTTCATACGAAAGAGATAACTGTGAAACAAAATGTTCCGATTGCGACGCGTATCGTTCAAGGGGAAGTGCCTACGTATTATGGAAGCGGAAGTGTTGCTGTACCTGATAAAAAGAAAACAGATAGTTAGTTGCATATAAAGTAAAGCTCGGCTGAGCCGGGCTTTTACTGGATAAAAAATAACCGTAGCAATGCAGCTACGGTTATCTTTTTGTATTTGCTCGTTCTTTGCGTTCCCAAAGGCTTAAATGCATGTATGGATCGAAGGCCCATTCTGTATAGCCATTGTCTTTATATATGCCAAAATGTAAGTGGGGTGGGAATTTTCCGGCTGTACCAGGAGGTCCATAACCAGTGCTACCAACAAATCCAATTACTTTTCCTGGCTCAACAATTTGTCCAAGCTGTATTTCTTTTGAGAACCCGCCTAAATGAGCGTAATAATGGTAATTATTATGAAGGTCACGAATACCAATGCGCCATCCACCAAGGCGGTTCCAGCCTTTTGTTTCAATAATGCCATAGCAAGTCGATCTTACTGGCACGCCATATCCGGCGAAAATATCGGTTCCTTCATGAATTCGTCTTCCGCCAAAACTTCTTCCAGCGCCGAAAGTACTACGGTAGCTATGGTCACTACGAATCGGAAGAGGAAAAGCATTTCCTTCTAAATTAATACGTCCATAATGTTTATAAATTTGGGCGTACTCGCTAATTAAATCAACTGTTTTTGCACGTCTATAATATTCCCAAAGCATAATTTTAATACGGTCTTCTGACGTTCCTTGTTTCCTTAAAATAGTCGCTGCAGTATGCAGAAGATCACGGTCGCTATTTGCATTTGCAAATCCATCTTTGTCACCATCTAAACCTATTCCGCCAAATAGAGAAATTGTATGGGGGAGAGTATCGTTACTATTAACAGGTCCAGCCCATATTTCTGGTTTGAAATAAAGGGAAATGATGGCATCTGGTTTTTTTGGAATATCTTTTCTTACGCTCCGTATATTTCTTTCATATTGATCCATTGCAGCTAAGTAATACCATGGAATGCCTGAAGATTGCTCGGTTTCTTTATATAGTGCCATGCGCTTTTCGTATATGCTTTGCTGATTATCTTCACCGTAAGCGATGTTTTGGTGTAGAAGAAAACAAATAGAAAGCAAAAGAGAAATTTTTCGAAGCATGAAATAGACTCCTTTCACAACATCACTCTTTTTAGTGTGGGATATACGGAGTATTTCATTATAGGGAACGATTGGAAAAAATCTTAGAATCTTCATTTGAGCAAATCGCTTTCATACGTTAGAATAGATATGTTACATTGAAAGAAGCGAACACGGTAAACTATTTCATATTGTGCGGAGTTGATAACCATGACAAAACAAACAGAATATAAGCGCAAGCCCGAATGGTTGAAAATTAAGTTAAACACGAATGAAAACTATACAGGCTTAAAGAAAATGATGCGTTCTAAGAATCTTCATACCGTTTGTGAAGAGGCAAAATGTCCGAATATTCATGAATGCTGGGCTGTAAGAAAAACAGCAACATTTATGATTTTAGGTGCGGTTTGTACACGTGCTTGTCGTTTTTGTGCGGTTAAAACAGGCTTACCAACTGAGCTTGATTTACAAGAACCAGAACGCGTAGCAGATTCAGTAGTACAAATGGGCTTAAAGCACGTTGTTATAACAGCGGTTGCACGTGATGATTTAAAGGACGGCGGAGCAGCTGTTTTTGCTGAAACAGTACGAGCAGTACGTCGTAAAAACCCATTCACGTCTATCGAAGTATTACCATCTGATATGGCTGGGGTAGAAGAAAACTTAAAAATGTTAATGGATGCAAAACCAGATATTTTAAACCATAACATTGAAACAGTACGTCGATTATCTAACCGAGTTCGCGCTAGAGCAAAGTATGACCGTTCATTAGAGTTTTTACGTCGAGCAAAAGAAATGCAGCCTGATATTCCAACTAAATCGAGCATTATGGTCGGCTTAGGTGAAACAAGAGAAGATTTAATTGAAGCAATGGATGACTTACGTGCAAACAATGTGGATATTTTAACTCTTGGACAATATTTACAACCATCTAAGAAGCATTTACCAGTTATTAAATATTATCCACCAGCAGAATTTGCAGAGCTTAAAGAAATTGCACTTAGCAAAGGATTTAGCCACTGTGAAGCTGGCCCACTTGTGCGTTCTTCTTACCATGCGGACGAGCAAGTACGTTCTGCAAAAGAAAAAACAGCAGAAGCTAAATAATGAAAAAAGAGAGCTAACGATCAGCTCTCTTTTTGTTTGTACTCTAAAACGGTATTTGTACATGTTAATAAAATCTTTTTTAATTCTTCTGTGGATAATTCAATTGTAAATTCAGGTACACCAGGTGTAATTAAAATTTTATCGTACGTATAAATAGCGTTATCCACAATAATTGTTACATCGTGTGAATATCCGAAAGGAGCCACACATCCCGGCGTACAACCAGTTTTGTCTCGCAGTTCATCAGGAGAACAGAGAGATAAGCGTTCTCCTGTTAGTTCTTTCATCTCTCCCCGGTTGAGCCTTGTGCCCTCTAACGTAAAAAATACGTAATAATCTCCAGACTTTGATTTTAAAAATAAGCTTTTACTTGGAGTGCCTTGTAAGCCAAGTCTCTCGCGTACGATCCGATCCGTCTCATAATCGAGTACTGGTTCGTGTTCGAATTTTTCATAAGAAACATTTGTTTTATGTAGTAAAGCAAGTACGTCTTCGTACATATGAAATGATACCCCTTTCTATTGTTAGAACAGTCTCTTCTCGTGGCGTCAACTGAATGTTTTGGAAAGGGATATTACTTGGACGATGCTTCCCATAAGCGTGTTATGATACATTGTTCGTCGATTGTAATTTCGTAAATATCAGGATTCGTTAAAGTTCTCCATTCATTAAAGCCAATCGTATGATCAAAATGCTTTAAAATGAGCGTAAGTAAATTGCCATGTGTAACAAGTAGTGTTGTCGTATGGTTTAATTGTAAAACGTCTTGAATAAGCGATATGGCACGGTCTGTTGCTTGTTTTGTTGACTCTCCGCCTGAAAAGGCAATATCTATATTCGTAAAAGTGGATTCTAGTTTTTGCATCCAATCATCCATTGGAACGTTGCTCAATATGCGTTCAGTTAATCGTTCATCTTCTTGGATAGATAAGTTAGCTTGGAGTGCATAGGGCCGAATGGAATCGATAGCTCGGACAAATGGGCTTGAAATAATATGATCGATTTGTAGAGTATTTTCTAAGAGGAATGTAGCAAGGGTATTTGCTTGGTCTTTTCCATCGGTCGTTAATTCAGCATCACATTCTTGCCCAGTTGCTGAACAATGTCGTATTAAAATAATTTTCTTCATAATTCATCCCCATCTTTCAAGTTGACGCTATATACTTCGACAAATGTGGAAATAATTCCTTTTTATTGGAAACAGCATATGGATTTAAATATGTGGAAAAGTAATGTGGATAATAAAAAATTGAGGTGCAATGATGAAAAAAATGATATGTATCGTATTCATTATTTGTTTTCTTGCGCAATTGTCCACAACATATGCAGAATCCAACCGAAAACTAAATTATCCAAGCAATCAAAATAAGTCATTTGTGAGTGGGGATGTTTTTTATAAACAGTTAGATAAGAAAATTTATAAAGAGTACAAAAATGCAGCATATAGTGTTCGTAAAAAAATTTCATTTAAAGAAGTGGCTGATGAGGAACTTTCTTTCCTGCAAAAAACAGCTGTCGGTTGTCGAAGTAGAGTGGTGCTTCAAGATTTTTTTGTTCACCCTGATCGCCAAGTTTATTTTTTCGCTTCTTTTACTCAAAATGAAGTAGAAGCGTTTCATAAGTACATCGTTATAGATGCAGAAACAAAGAGGGAGCTGCAAGAGGGCAAAAGTTATCATCCATATAAAAAATAAACCACCAATTTTGGTGGTTTATTTTTTACTCCGGTACACTCATTAATTTCTCTTTCATTTTGCGAATAAGAACGACAGCGCCAATTGTACACAGAAGTGTAATTCCTTCGGCAACGAAGATGTTGATTGTTTTTGTTTGGTAAAGTGCCGCGAAAAAGTCTACAAATGCGTGGAATAGTATAGCGTATACTAGGAAGATGTATTTCTTCTGTTTTACTGCGTATAAAACAAGCATTGTAAAGGCGATTTGAAGCACGAGTGCCATAATTCTTTCTAAGCTACCAAGGAAGTATAAGTAGGCAGGTTGCTGAATTAACATGTCCTGTAAAATACTGAGCTCGGGTTTTTGTTCAATCAGTCGAGAGAAGCTACCATCGTTAATAGAATTAGCAAAAATTAATGCTTGTAATGCAGAAAAACCGCCAATTAAAATAGATTCAATTCCGCCGTGACCAATTCCATAAGCGAAGCCATCTTTATATTCTAGATATTTTTTTAGTAAGAAGAAGAAGGCAACGAAGCGTCCTAATTCTTCAAAAATACCAGCAGTCAATCCGCCATAAATTGCGAAGACAAACGGATTTTCTAAAAATGGAGCGATTGTTGGATTACCGCGCATAAATAGGTGGAATGGTGTTTCAAGAATTTGGGTGAATCCGATAAAGATAAGAACACCAACGCCGACTACTTTCCAATTAATATTATATTTTTTACGGAAATAAACGAGTACGATAATTGGGACCAGAATCGAGACAATGAGTTGAAAAATGATGCTGGCAATTACAGTATTTGAAACCATACTTTCACCGCTTTCTAATATATGTACATATCTATTATGCATGAAATAGGGGAGAGATGAAACTTTTAGAAAGAAAATGAATTTACTTATTGACTCTAACGTTGCGTCATACTTTATCGTATGTACTAAGGGGGAGATACAAATGACAATGAGAGTAAAAGAAGTAGCTGATTTAGTTGGAATTAGTGTGCGCACACTGCATCATTACGATGAAATTGGGTTGTTAACCCCAGACGAGACGACAGAGTCTGGATATCGTCTGTATTCCAATGAGAATTTAGAGACATTGCAGCAAATTTTGTTTTTTAAAGAGCTTGGCTTCCCTTTGAAGAAAATTAAAGAGATTATCATGAGTCCATCATTTGATCGCGAAGAGGCACTACAGCTTCATAAGAAGATGCTTCTTGAAAAGCGTGCCAGATTAGATAAGGTGATTGCGACGATTGATAAAACAATTCAGCATACAAAAGGAGAGATTGAAATGACGAATAAAGAGAAATTTGAAGGATTCGATTTCAGCCATAACCCATATGAAGAAGAAGCACGTGAAAAATGGGGAGATGCAGCTGTAGATAAAGCGAACGAATATGCAAAAGGTATGTCAAAAGAGAACCAAGAGGAGTTTAATGCTATTTATAGAAATTTAGCAACGCTTAGACACGATGCACCAGATTCTAAAGAGGCGCAGGCAGCTATCAAAGTATGGTACGATTACTTGCAAAACTTTAGTCACTATTCATTAGACGCTTTTAAGGGACTCGGTCAAATGTACGTCGCTGATGAGCGCTTCACGAAAAATATCGATAAGTTTGGCGAGGGGTTAGCGCAGTTTATGTGTGATGCGATGGAGATTTATGCGGATCGTAATAAAAAATAAAAAGTAAAACAGGTGGAGGTTCTCTCCACCTGTTTTACTTTTTAATCATATTATTTAAAGTCTGATCCCCCGTATTGTTCAAATGAGGATTTTTACTCATTTCACGTTTTAGCATATCGAGGCTTTGCGTATATTCTGTATCATTTAATGCGCCAGATTGAAGACCTTGAATTTGGGAAATCAACTTTTGGTCTGTTGATACATATGCTTTATAATAGCGAGGGACGATGGACAAAGCAGCTCTATATACTTGATCCGCTACGAGTTTTGGATCCGTTGTGTTTGCACGATATACAACGAACACTTCATCATCGGTAACGAGTGTAGCAGCGTTTGTAACGTCAGGAAGTTTGACTGTCATGCTTGTAATCATTTCAGCGACTTTCTCGCGATTAATGGCCCCTACTTGTTTGTTAGATACTTCATGCTTTTGTTTAGAAGAATAACCGACTCTTGTGAGTCTTGTATTTGTATTTTCCGTATGATACATGTCGTTTTTATTGGAAACAAGAACACGGCTTCCTTCTTCACGTTCCATTTCAGCTTTGTTCGCTGATTGGCAGCCTGCAAATAAGGAAAGAGTGAGAAGGGAAAGTAAAATTTGTTTTTTCACGATGTATCACCTCCTTCTCCATAGCATGTACTAATTTGCAATTTTTTGTATTTGAAATTGTTGGTTGTTATGCTTTGTGATACGATAAAAAGAAGAATGCTTAGAGAGGAAGTTAATGATGGAGCAAAAGCAAGAGCAAGAGATTCATGCTACGGTGAGCATTAATAATGTTCAGTACGAAGTAATTAAAAACTTTCGTGACGGTTTTAGTGAAGAAGCATTTAAAGAGCGCTATGCAGAAATTTTAAATAAATATGATTATATCGTTGGAGACTGGGGATATGAGCAACTTAGACTGCGAGGATTCTTTGATGATAGTAACCAACGTGCGACATATGATACGAAAATTAGTACGTTAACGGAGTATTTATACGAGTACTGTAACTTCGGTTGTGCACACTTCGTATTACGAAAAGTGAAGAAATAAAAAAATCCTCTTACAATTGTAAGAGGATTTTTTCATAGCAGTTATACCAATTGTGAGGAGGCTGTTTACTTGAAAAGTAAACAGCACCTCGGCAAATATAATGATTCTTTTCATACAAACGTAATGAAACAGGATTGCCAGTGAAAGCATCTAATCGTATGCCGGTATAGTTTTTTCGTTTCGCTTCACTTTCCAAAAAGGATAAAAGTACTTTGCTATATCCTTTTCCTTGGGCGAAAGGATGGATGACGAAAGAGTGGACGATAAGAAAACATCCATCTGTTTCTGACCAATCAATAAGCGCGTATTCGGGAGATTGCCATTCGTTCAATACAACAGCACCAACAAGCGAATCATGCTCAAATAGGCAATAGAGTTCACCTTGTTCTAAGTGATAGGAAATATGTTCTCGAGTCGGATATGAATCATCCCATTGATAAATTTTCTTTTGTAAGAGTGCTTTTTTACATTCTGTATACATTGCATCTAATTCGTCTAATAAATTCATCGTACCTTTTCTCACATTTAGCATGAAACTCCCCCTTATAAACAAATTGAAATAGAATCGCCTTCAGAAAGTATTGCATTTGGTTTCATTTGTTGTCCATTTAATTGAATATCCCCATTTTTAATTTTATCCACAATGCGTGTACGGCTCCAGTCGGAAATATATGTGGATAAGGCTTTATCAATGCGGTGGGAACCGAAAATGAGGTCTAATACGATCGTGATTTCAGCTACTCCACTTTCTTTATGTTGCGTAATAGAAATAGTAGTACTTGTTTCCGTTTGATCTTGCTGAGTCATATCGATCGTTTCAACGTGATCAGTAAATGATTTATAAATACGCAGTTTTTGATTCCACGTATGATCTTTCGGACATTTATAAATGGCAAAGCGGTATATATTTTTTCCATTGGCGTTATGCCTACGAATATTCGTATCAGTAAATAGGGTAGTACGTCCGCAATTTTTACAATATTTTTCGATTGTGTGTTGCTGATTTTCATATAAACTCCAAGAAAGTTGTACTTTCTGCATTTTCCTTCACCTCTTATAGTAGTGGCAAAGAAACGTAATACAGCTATTTGGATGTCTTGTAGTATGAAGACATGAGAAAAAGACAAAAATAAAAGGAGGTTCCCCAAAGAGGAACCTCCGTAAACATCATACTACAGATGCAATACGTTCCTTTGTAATGGGAATGGGCAGACTACTCCCTTGAAAAAGCGTGGTGCTTTTTTGAGAGTAATGCTATCCAATTGCTGGTCCATTACAAAGTAAATGTTGGCATACGTAGATAACGTCCTTTCTATCCAAATAGATTTATTCTTCATTATAACATATAATACTGAAAATTCAAAATAATAAAGGCGGAAAAACACCAGCTAAAATAGCTGGTGCATACGATAAATTATATAAGTTCAAATAAAAATGAGCGTAATTCTTCTGCAATTTCTTCAGTCATAGAAAATGCGTGCTCTAAGTAGCCTGGTTCGTTTAAATCGTCAGCACCGATAATTGCAAATTTATTACTTTGCATATCAAGTACAATTGTTTTACCGTAATGACGATCGGAGTATAAAAGCGCTAAATCATGACGCTCATTTTCTCCCATAAAGCTAACGAAACGAGTTTTTGTAGCGACAGTGTCGTCGTACAGAAAGAAACGTTCTTCCATACACATGGCTCCTTTATTAAATATCTAAGTTTAAGTGTGGTTTATGATCTAAATGGTGATGCGTTTTAATGAATCGTACTGTTCTTGTTTTGTAACGCATTACGATAGAGTATGTTTCAGCTAAATCGCCGCCAAGGAATTTAACACCGTCTAATAACTCACCAGCAGATACACCAGTTGCTGAGAAGATTGCATCATCCCCAGATACTAAGTCATCTAACATAAGAAGTTGACGAGGGTCTTCTAATCCCATTTCACGACAACGAGCTTCTTCTTCTTCGTTCATTGGAACTAAGCGAGCTTGCATTTCACCTTCAAGGCACTTTAATGCTGCTGCAGAAATAACACCTTCTGGAGCTCCGCCAATACCTACGAATAAGTCGATACCCGTTCCAGGTAGTGCTGTTGCGATTGACGCACCAACATCACCGTCACCAAATAATTTTACGCGTGCACCTTTTGCACGAACACGGTCAATAATATCTTGATGACGTTCACGTTCTTGAACGATAACCGTTAGGTCACGAATCTTTTTATTGTTAGCTTCTGCTACAATTTCAATTGTTTTTTCAATTGGATCATCTAAGCTAATTTTACCAGCTGCTTTTGGACCAACCGCGATTTTTTCCATGTACATATCAGGAGCATGAAGAAGGTTCCCTTTGTCTGCGATTGCAATAACTGCCATTGCATTTGCAAGACCTTTTGCAACGATGTTTGTACCTTCTAATGGATCAACGGCGATGTCTACTTCCGGACCGTTACCTGTTCCTAGTTCTTCACCAATATACAACATCGGTGCTTCATCAAGTTCTCCTTCACCAATTACAACTGTACCTGCCATGTTTACTGAATCGAACATATCACGCATTGCTGTAGTTGCTGCATCATCTGCTTCATTTTTCTTTCCGCGGCCCATCCACTGTGCGGATGCTAAGGCTGCTGCTTCTGTTACACGGACAATTTCTAGTGCGAGTTCACGTTCCAAGATTCCATTCCTCCAATTTCAAAAATCATACAAATATAACTATAACAAATAACGGAGAAAAGGTGAATTCGAAAAATTGTCGATTTTTTCAGAAGAAAGCGTTACAATTAAAATGTAAATGCTTTAATTTCCAGGTAGGTGACATTCATGTATTTTGTAGACAGAAAGAAAATAGAACAAATGCTAGTATGTTTAGAACGAGCAACAAGTACATTTCAAGAGAAAAAGATATATGAAACCGAGTTTGAATTTTACGCATTAGAGCGCATAGCCCATCTTATTATTGATACTGTATTAGATGTAGGAAATGCGATGATCGATGGATTTATTATGCGCGATCCAGGAAGCTATGAAGATATTATTGATATTTTAATGGACGAGCGAGTGATAAGTGAAGAAGATGGCCAAGGGATGAAAGAAATTATCCTTCTTCGAAAAATGCTTACGCAAGATTATATTCAAATGAATCATGATGAATTATATAAGACGATTCAAAAACATATTGCAGTGGTGGAAAAGTACCCAGCAAATATTCGCAGTTATTTAGAAAAGGAATTAGGACCTGTATCTGCATTTGTACCAGAATAATTATGCTTATAAGATCCCCAGAGAATACCTTTTGGGGATCTTATATTGTATGTGAGAAAGAAAAGGGAGAAGGGTGAAGTATGGGGGAAGCACGTACTACGAAAGACGAGATTGTACAATTGTTGAAAGTAAAGGGAGAGCACACAGTAGCTGAACTAGCTGACGTTTTAGAGATTACAGAAATGGCAATCAGAAGACATTTAAGTAATCTTGAGAAAGATGGACTCATTTATTCTAAGATGGTAAGGCAACATGTCGGAAGACCAACTTATTTGTATGGATTAAGTGAAAAGGGAGAAGATACATTCCCGAAAGAGTATAAGCAATTTGCGATTGATATGCTAGAAGATTTAGCTCGAATGGGCGATGAAAAAATACTTCGTTACGTTTTAAAAGAGAGAACGAAGCGAATGGAAGAACAGTTGCAAAAGAGAGTAAGTAATCAAAAGAATTTAGCATATAAAGTGCAAGAGATAGCAGCTATGCAAGAGAAAAATGGTTATATGGTTCAAATAAAGAGAGATGGAGAGAACTCTTTCGTAATTGAAAAACAAAACTGTCCGTTAAAAGAAATTGCAGAGAGATTCCCACAAGTATGTGAAGATGAAAAAGAGATGTATAAGCGTTTATTTACGAACGCAGATGTGAAAACGCTAGCAAACATGTGCGAGGGCGATTGTAGTTGTTCTTACCAAATAAAAGAGAAAAAATGAACGTTATGGGGCGCTTTAAGGTAAAGCGTTTTTTTCTTTGGAAAAAGCGGGTAATATAAGAGTGGTATGATAGGTGAGAACGTTAGCATAGAAGGAGAGACATAATGATGTATAAAGGTTACTTAATTGACTTAGACGGTACGATGTATCGCGGAGAAGAACAAATTGAAGAAGCGAGCGACTTCGTAAAAGCTTTAGGAGAGCGCGGCATTCCTTATTTATTCGTTACGAATAACTCAACGCGTAAACCAGAACAAGTGGCAGAAAAACTTGTTCGTTTCGATATTCCAGCGAAAGCAGAGCAAGTATTCACAACGAGTATGGCGACTGCGAACTTCATTTATGAACGTAAACAAGATGCAACTGTATATATGATTGGTGAAGAAGGCTTACACGATGCACTTGTGGAAAAAGGATTTGAACTTGTGGATGAAAATCCTGATTTCGTTGTTGTTGGTTTAGATCGTGACATCACATATGAAAAGTTAGCAAAAGCGTGTCTTGCTGTGCGTAACGGTGCAACGTTTATTTCCACAAATGGGGACATTGCCATCCCAACTGAGCGCGGGTTATTACCAGGTAACGGTTCATTAACATCGGTTGTAGCAGTATCGACAGGTGTGGATCCAATCTTTATCGGAAAACCAGAATCAATCATTATGGAACAAGCTTTAAAAGTTCTTGGTATAGGAAAAGATGAAGCATTAATGGTTGGGGATAACTATGATACAGACATTTTAGCAGGAGTAAATGCTGGTATGCATACGCTTCTTGTCCACACTGGAGTCACAACTGTGGAGAAGTTAACAGAATACGAAGTTCAACCGACGCAAGTTGTGCATAACTTGACGGAGTGGATTGAGAAGATGTAATGAAAAAAGCTGTTCCAAACTTTGGAACAGCTTTTTTTATTTCGTTGTGACTAGTGTCGATTTTTGTCGGTAAGTCGATATATTTGAAAAATCGCCGATATAATCTGAGTTACGCCGATATATTTAGAAAATCGCTGATATAATCTGAGTTGCGCTGATATATTAAAAAAATCGCTGATATAATTTTATTAGAATGCACGATTCACAACGTCTTTTACTTCTTCAAGATATTGTTTACGCACATCATTATCCACAGAAGGGACACTTGTATAGAATGTATGCTCAAGTGTTTCAATACCTGTGAATTCAAAAATACCAACATCCGCTGTTTTCTTCATTGCATCAAACATGCCGCCTGCTGTGTATGCCTCTTTCGTATTGCCCATTGTAGATAATAACAATCCTTTTTTACCGCTTAATAACTTTTCAATGCCGTTTTCAACGTAAGCATAAGCAAATCCATGGCTAAACACACGGTCAACGTATCCTTTTAAAATAGCAGGAAGTCCCGCCCACCACACTGGATAAATGAATGTAATGCTATCAGCCCAAGAGATATGCTCTTGTTCTTCTTTAATATCTTCGGGTGTGTTTCCTTGAGAAAATGAGATGAAATCGGAAGCGCCTAATACTGGATTGAAGTTTAATTCGTATAGATCGCGAACGCGTACTTCATGACCTTTTTCTTCTAATTCACGTTTTACCGTTTCTAAAATCGCATGGTTGAAGCTTTCTGTATTTGGGTGTGCATAAACGATTACATGTTTCATTGTTCTTCCTCCTATTTGTGGATATGTGAATAGCTATTTGTATATCTGTAACTATTATGGTTACTGCTTTTATAGAAGTCAAGTAATACATATGTATGTATAAAAAGACGCTCGAAAATCGCCTTTTTATACCCCGCTCATACAAAGTACAAAGAAGACGAATAAAATGATAACAATACCAATGCCAAAGTTAAATACGAGAGTACTATCCATATATGTAGCCTCCTTGTTTGAAAGTAAAAAGCACTCTAGTTAAGAGTGCTTTTTTTATTTTGAATCTACTTTATAACTTTTAGAAAGTGATTCATGCGTGTAATGATTTACATTATTTTATGTATTTATACTTTGAAATGAGTAAGTCCTTGTTGGATATAGAAAAAAAGACACTCGTTCGAGTGTCTTTTAAGATGACAAAATGTGCCAATTGCTTGAGGTTGATAAGACGCTAATTTCCGTGTTAACGCCTTTTCTTTAATCAAGAAGTGTAGCAACAGCGATTCAAATAAATTGTACCATCTGTTTAATCGCGGTGCGTATGCAATTGTGCATATTATGATCATGAGGTAGGTAATGAACTGTGAATAATTTGAAGTGATTTATTTACGATTTCTTCTGCGGCATATATGCCGATTGCGTCTGTTTTTAAAATATGGGGTTGTAAGTTATCATGCATTGCCCCTAACTCACCATGAAGTGGTGCGAAGGCATGGTTCGCCTTTTCAAGCATGCATAAATCAAGTAAAGAATCCCCAGCTGTAATAATCGTATCTATTTGCAAAATTTCTTTTATATATTGCACGGCGTCCCATTTATTAATTGGTTTTGGTACAAAGTATAGCTTTCTACCTTGAAGTGAATGATTCCAGCCTTGTTTGTCTAACCAGGAAGTGAAGGATGATAATTCATCATAAGGAATGTTCTCCCGTTTAATAATGCAATAATGGAATAGATCATCAGCTGTTTTTTGTGATATAACCCAATCTTTATGAGCTATTTGTCCAAATTCCTTTAGTATGTCGTTTCTCTCTATACATTCAACCGATAGTCTTTCTTTTACTGTCCTGTTCCAAGTACCATCTTGTTTACCGTTATGAAGGATATTGCCGCCGTTACTTGTAATGGCGTATTCGGGAATGATTTCGTTTTGGAATAAAGCAATACGCTGAAACTGCTCAATAGTTCTTGTTGTAACTGGGATGAAATGTGAGTGCAGTTTTAATTTTTTTAGTAGTGAAATGGTTTTATGTGATATGAAAGAAATTTCTTTTCCATCTAAAGTTTCAATGAGTTGAATTGATTCATCTTCTATAGGGGCACGAAACGATTTCCGGGAATAAATAAGCGTTTGATCAAGATCACTGGCGAAAATCATATTGTTTCCTTCCTAAGAGGCTTAATGAGCCCGCAACATGAATAAGCCATATTCTCATAGATTTCAATAGGGACATTCTTTTCTTTAGCGAGAAGTAAAATATGCTTTAAATCGGGATTGTTTTGCTGGCGTATTAAAATTTTCCACGGTATTCTCCGGAGTAATACGCGAGTTGTTTCACCGACTCCTGGCTTAATTAAGTTAATATCGTCAATTTTAAAGTGATTTTGGATAGACTGTATATCTTTTAATCCTTGCCAAGATGGATCAGTGTAAGTTGAAGTAATATAACGTAATTGATTATCTATATGAGAATGAACAGAAGGGAATAAATCTGTTACCTCATCAACGAAGAAATTTGATAAGTCTTCTTGTTCTAGCTCTTTATAATATTTAACACCATGAAAATCATTTGGACCGATATAGGTGTCATTTAGTACAGTGCGGCTAATTAGTCCAGAGACTGTTGCATTTAAGCAAGCGCTAGGAATAAGAAAATCTTCACGTGTACCGTAAATTGAAGTACAGTAACCGGGATCAGCAAGCACAGCCATACAATGAGAAATGTGTGTATTATTTCGTTCGTTAAATGTGTGTACTGCATATTCTAATTCTTTTTTTATTGCACCTTTCCCAGTCCATCCATCAATGAATTGAATTGTTTCTTTAGGGTGATGTTCTAAAATATAATGGAGTGCATTTTCATCAATACCGCGTCCGCGAACAATTGAAATACAATAGTGAGGTACATCAAGGTTGTATTGATAGCGTATGTAGCGTTTGATAAGAATGCCAATAGGTGTACCAGCACGAGCTAATGAAACGAGGACAAGGTTAGTTCCTTTAGTTTGTATAATCTGTTCGGCGACAACTCCAACAGCGATGGCTAGTTTGTGTTTGTATTGTTGCAGGGAAGAAAAGAATAAATCCATATACGCTTTAGATGGCTTATATTCCATTGGTAACATTTCGGAATAATGTGTGCCAGCTTGAATTGCTTGTTCTCTAGTTTCCGTGGAACTTTCTTTCATTAAATCACTAATATCTTTTAATAGAAAAATAGCATCATTTGGATTGTAACTACTAATATGAGAATTTACTTTTACCATAATTATCAACCTTCCTTTTCTATACTATTTGAAAATGAGACGATATGAATAAAGGGAATAACTGTTTGTAACTGCTGTAGAAGAGGAAACAGGGCTTTTTCTCCTAAATCACGCTCAATAAAAACAAATACTTCATCGTAATCATGAGGTGAAATATTATAAAAGTAATTTGTAATAGTAGAATCTTCAGGACTTGGATATGAGAAATGATTATGAATGGCATAGTTCACATCATTTGAAACAGGATGGATAGGGCTTCTTGTTGTAGATTGATATAAAATATTTTCACCCATTTCAGCAGCAATTTTCATTGGGATATACATAAATTCACCCGTTCCGAGACAGAGTGTTCGTTTTCCAACTCTTTCTCTTTTTAAAGCTTTTCCTGCTTCTTGAGCGAAAGAATGAATGTGCTTTTGTTCATATGCTGAAATGCCAAATCGCCCAGTATATTTTATATAATTTGATGTATAGGGTGATTTTGGGCAGGTAAGGGTATGCTTTTTGAAATCAGGTTTTATTTCTTTAATTTGAATATCTGTTTTTGCAATATTTAATGGTTGGCCAGTTGTATGAATACTGCCTTCTAATAAAGAAATAACATGAATCTTAATTTGAAGTTCTTCTTCTAATTGTTTAAATTGTTTTCTATTAGTATGAGAACGCCAGTCTAATAAAGAAGCAATTATATATTCTCCTCTTGGGAATTTATTTTGAATAGATCTAATAATATTTAATGCTGTTTTTCCTGTTGTCATCTCATCATCTACGAGAACAATTGGATTGTTATTTTGAAAAAAGCTTTCATCTACATAACAACGGTGCGATGTTGCATGAGAATGTTCTTCCTCAAATGTAATGACAGATTCTAGGTGGGGTATCGATTCCCTAGTTGTATGCACATACTTTGCATTTTGAAAGCATTGAAACATAGAATGACCAAGTGCTGTCGCTGTTTCAGCGAATCCGATGAACAAAACTTCTTCTTGCAGAGGATATTGATAACGAAATACTTCCTCTGGGATTTCATCAATTTCTAATGAAATGAGATTTAAAATTTCTTTTTGAAATGGATGAGAAATATTATGTAGTATTTCCATATATCTTGCAGCGAGAGCAACTCCACTTGATAGGGAGACTGCAGGTTTAATAGGAAGATGCTTTCCAAGGATTGTACTCACAAATAAAAAACTACGTTTCTTATTTATTCTCGCAGCCATTTGAAAAAGCTTGTCTAGCGCTAAATTATATGGATTATCACGTACTTCTACATGGACTTGTATATTATTTAAAACGTTATACGTGTTGCTTTGCGTTTGTAATAAGGAGATCGGTGAATTGTTTGTTTTCATGTAGCACCCCGTAAATATTAGATTTTAAAATGGTTTTGCGAGCCCAGCCATAATGAGGTTTTACTTCATTCATTTTGTTAGAAAAACTGCTTTTTAGCACTCCATTATACGTATCTGCATTTTGTAAAATTGATCTCGCATCTAAATAATCTTCCATTGTGACAATGTGCATTGCCTGTACAACTTTAATATGAGATGGGTGAATAACTGTCTTTCCGATTAATCCATTTGCATGGTCGAGTGATACCTCTTGGATGAGCCCTTCTTCATAATCATTAGAAAAATATTCCCATACACATCCTGAAATAATATATTCATTTGTTGCCCTTGAGAAAACGTTAATAATGTCCGAAATACAATCACGAACAACAGTAATATGATAGATAGGTGTGTATTTATTACGCCGAATACTAAATATACTTGAAAAATCAGTAGCACCAATACGTACATTTAAGATGTAATCGTGATAAGAATCTAGTAAATCCTTTATTTGTAATAATGATTCTGCCCGTGTTTCCTTATACATAATTTCGGGGGATTCTAAAATCGGCATGCCATATAGCGATAATGAGTATACCTCGTTTATATATGCAAGCTGATCGATATAAGTCTTTCCGTTAATCGGTGTGAATTTTGGAAAGACAAAACCACATAAACAATGAACAGCACTACCTAATTCAGTAACAATTGTCTTCAGTTGACTTGGCTGTCGAACTCTAATAAAAAGAAGCGGGATGTCTGCTTGATTTAGTATGTTGGCACTGACTAAGTTAGCGATTTGCTGTATTTGAACGACGATGTTTTGCTCTGCAAGTTTTACTTCCTCATCGCTGATAGCGTCCTCTAGACAAAGAATAATTGAGGTAGCATCCACATGTTTCTTTCTAATTATATCTTCCGCAATCGTTTCTTTCGTGCCAGGAGTATATAGTGTGGCGCCTAGTGCGTAAGCTAGTTGTTCTTTCCCTATATTTTTTGAAAAACTAAGAGGTTCTTTATAGAAAAAATTTTGCCGTTCTTCTAAGGAGAGGTAAGAAAAGTAATTCAAATTGTCACCACCTTATTTGTAATGATTCTGTTTAATCGTAACATAATAAGAAAAATCTTCCATAAAAATGAAGCGATAAATTAAAAAATATATTGAGAAAGATGAATTATAAGATGAATATCGAATATTGTTAATAGAAATATAATAGGAGGAAAGAGAATGTGGATATACATAAGTTAACAGAGGAAGAAGCAAATGAGATAAATACGTGGACGTACGAGGAACCATATAGTTTATATAGTTTTTCAGGCGAGAAAGAAGTAATAGAAGAGCTATTAGATGGAACGTATTATGGCTGTTGTGATGATCAAGGAGAGTTCATCGGCTATTTTTGTTTTGGAGAAAATGCACAAGTACCAGGTGGCAGAGATGCTAATTTATATGGTGGAGAAGAAGCGATTGATATCGGACTTGGTATGAAGCCGGCGTTAACTGGGAAAGGAATGGGGAAAGAATTTTTCCAAGCTGGAATAGCGTTTGCCACGAAAGAGTTTAACGCAAACATGTTTCGATTAAGTGTAGCAACATTTAATACAAGAGCGATTACGTTATATAAAAATATCGGATTTAAGCAAGGGCTTATTTTTTTGAGCCGCGGAAGAGAATTTATGCTTATGGAATACGAAAGACCGTCAGCATGAAACTGACGGCCTAGAAAACATTATTATTCTGAGTGCTCAGCTCGGTGCGCTAAACGACTTGATGCAGCGGCAGCGATTCCGCCAACGATATCATCAAGGAACGTGTGCACCTTTCCAGTTGATTTATCATTTAAGTATTCTAAAATACCAGGTTTTAATTTATCAATATATCCAAAGTTTGTGAAACCGATAGAGCCGTACACGTTCACGATAGAAAGTGCGATAACTTCATCAATTCCGTATAAGCCTTCATCACGTTTTACAATATCTTGTAACGGTTCACTTAGCATTCCCTTTTCAGCAAGGACATCAAGTTCGATACCTGTAATCAGTGCGTTTTGTACTTCACGTTTTGATAGTACACGTTCTACATTGTAACGGCATTCTGACATCTCTAAATTTGGATGGTATTTTTTTTGAAGAAAATGAACAAGTTCAGCAATATCGTCAATTGTTACACCGCGTTCTTGTAATAGTTGTAATGCTCTTTCTTGTAGTTGATTTGATTCTTTCATGTTTATCACCTTTTTTTCTTTTTAGTATTTGTATACGTTTCGTTGCTTTATCATGTGCATAGGAATGAAAGGCGAGCACAAGCTCATATATATAAAGAAAAACCATAGGTGGCGACTGCGATGATTCAGCATATTTATGAGCATTATCACATGCATGTTAAAGAATTAATCCCCCTTGGCCCCTATAAAAGCTTTTGGATTCGCAACAAAATTTATGTACTTGTTCCAATTGGAGAAATGGAGGAAGAAGTACTTGTAGAGATGAAAAAGCTCAGTGATTATATGAACCAGCAAGGGGATATAACTGTAGCGACTTTCGTTCCGACTATACACGGCTACTATGTAAGTGAGATAGAAGAACAAAATTATTGCTTATTAAAAGGTATGCGCACGTTAGAACGACATGCTATGTCATTAGGAAATGAACTTTCTATATTCCATAAACGAGGTGCATTCTTTCCAGAAGAAATCGAGCAATTAAGCCGCATTGGTGAATGGAAAGCGTTATGGGAAAAGAGACTCGATCAGTTAGAAAAGTTTTGGCAATCGCAAGTGATGAACCACCCTACAGACGTATTCGATCAATTGTTTATTGAATCCTTCCCGTATTACTTAGGAGTTGCAGAAAATGCCATTCAATATGTTGTTGATACAGAAATGGATGATACGCCGCAACTAACGGATGCAGCGACAATTTGCCAAGAACGATTCACACCTTTATTATGGCATCAAACGAAGCGTCTCAAACTCCCTTTTGATTGGGTGTATGATCACCCAACTCGAGATATAGCAGAATGGATTCGCTATATGATGATTGAAAAAAAGAAAGACTGGGATCAAACAATCGTTCAATTTGTTACAGATTATGAACGAAATTACTCGCTGTCCTCATTTGGTTGGCGCTTATTATTTGCAAGGCTCCTGTTCCCGCTTCACTATTTTGAAACGGTCGAACGATATTACCAAACTGGAAACGAAGAACAAAAAAGCATATATAGAGATCGCTTAGAAGCCATTTTACACGATGTGAACCGCTCAGAGCAATTTATGAAGCATTTTTATGGCTCACTTCGTTTACCAGTAGATAAGCTCGGGATTAGAAAATTAGATTGGCTATCTTAAAAATATAAAAAAGAGACCGAGTGAGGTCTCTTTTTTATATACCACAATTTTATGTAATACATTATGCCCCTACCTGCTGATCTGTACATATATTTAAAACGAATTGATGCCTTTCGAGCTTTTCATTTACTTTACCTAATAATTCTTGCTGGATTTCTTTAAATAAAAATTGATAGCTTGTATTCCATGTTGGTATAACGGATGAAAGGCCTAATAAATACTCTTTTTTCTTTTCTAGTTCTTGAATTGTTACAAAAGTGTTCCCCATTTTTGGCATTTGTCGTCCCCCTATGTTTTTTTACTGTATATGTGTGAACGATTCACTATATAGTATTAATTATCGCATTTTTTGAGAGGGATTTCCAATTTTGTTTTATGATGTTAACGGATAAATGTGATTTGAATAAAAAAAGGAGACCAAATTTGGTCTCCTTTTAGAAGGCGATTCTGAACGAGCCGCTTCCGCTTTTAGATTAATATCTAGCTCCAGCGGCTAGAACAGTCGGCCATTTCGCGCCTTCCTGTGAGGCAAAAAGCGCCTCTTCGTCAGGAGCTCCAATGACCTCCTGTTCTGAACGAGCCGCTTCCGCTTTTAATTAAAATACTTGTTCTACTTCGATAACGCCTGGTACTTCTTCAAGTAACGCGCGCTCGATACCAGCTTTTAGTGTGATTGTAGAACTTGGGCAGCTTCCGCATGCACCCATAAGGCGTAGTTTTACGATACCTTCTTCAATGTCTACTAATTCAACGTCTCCGCCATCGCGAAGTAAGAATGGACGTAATTTATCTAATACTTCTAATACTTGTTCTTGCATATGTGGGTTTTCCATTTTTATCGACTCCTTTCATCAGTTTTATTATAATCAAGATAGAGGGGAAAATCTATTTTTTCTCTTCTTGTTTTATTGTCGAAATATTGTATCGTGTTTTTTCAGTATAGGGGTATGGGATAAGATTGTAAAATGATGTGCTTATGTAATAAGACATCTGAATATACTGTTGGAACAAGAAGTGGGGGAGAAGAAATGGTTAATGTTCAAGTGTATGGGACGAAAGTAATTTGTGCGAGCTGCGTCGGAATGCCATCTTCAACAGAAACGTTTGAATGGTTACAAGCGGCAATTGGTCGTAAATATGAAGGACAAGAAAATAAATTTAATTTCGAGTATATTGATTTCCAAGAAGAACAAGAAGATGCAGATAAAAAAGCATTCGCAGAGCGCGTAGTGGAAGAAGATTTATTTTATCCGGTCGTTCTTGTAAATGGAGAAATTGTTGGAGAAGGAAATCCTCGTTTGAAGGATGTTTATGAAGAAATCGAGAAATATTTATAAAACAAGAAGTCTTTGCGAATTTGCAAAGGCTTTTTTTATTGGAGGGATAGATATGAAAAATGGAGTGAAGCATGCGTTACCAACGGAAGTACAACAGTTAATGGAGCGGTACACAGTAGAATTAAAAGAAATTTTTTTAGATGAAAAAATAGTAGGGGTATATATTTACGGCTCCATCGCACTTGGTGCATTTTATGCAGAAACGAGCGATGTTGATTTTGTTACAGTGATAAGTGATTCCGTGAATGAAGCCGAAAAACAGCAGCTTGTGGAACTACATAAGAAACTTAGTGATAATACGCTAGGTAAAAGAATGGACGGTATGTATATTCCGCTTGCTGACTTAGGGAAATACAATGATGAAATGAACGAGTACGTGTATTGTGCAGATGGTAAAGCTAATGTTGGTCATTGGGACATTAATGCGGTCACATGGTGGACGTTGAAAAATCAAGGCATTACAGTTACAGGAAAAGAAGCAGAAGATCTTCCGCTGCAAATACAATGGAATGATGTAGTAAATACGATGAAATACAACGTAGAACAGTACTGGAGTGAAAAGGTGAAGAAGCCATATTTATTTTTTATAGAAGAGTGGGTAGAATCAGCTGTCGTTACGATGGGACGCATTTTATATACACTAGATTATAAAACAATCGTTTCAAAAGATAGAGGATTGCAATACTTGTCAGAACGTTCAGCGGAAGAATGGGAGCTCTTATTAAAAGAAGTAGCGAGAATACGGCACAATCCAAAAGAAAAGCGAATGCTCTCAAGGTGGAGAAGAGCAGATATGACGAAGAGGTACTTACTGCATTTAATTGAGACGTGTAGAGAGAAATGGTAGGGAAGAAAATGGACAATACAGTGGGGTGTATTGTCTTTTTTTATGTTGAATTTGGTATATAATGGTTTAAAAGGTTTAATTATACTGGAGGGGATAGGATGAATATAGAATTAGCTACATATGAAGAAAAGAATGAACAAATGAGTATGCGCCAAGTAATTAGCATTCTAGTAATTATTTTTGGGGTCATGCATGGAATTGGTTTTTTGAACCTTTTATATGATTCTTCCTTATATCCATGGTATGTAGATCATCTTATTCCACCTTTCACGTTTTGTATGATTATCGTAATGTATGCACCGGCAAGAAATTGCTGCTTACATTTAATAAAATCATTACAATTCAATAATTTTAAACACTATGTAATGATAGTAATGACAGCGATTGTAATGCTTATATATCTTGCAATATTAAATTTAGTTTTACCACATGGGATTGGTGTGGACGAGTCTAGTATAGTAATAAAGCCTACTAAAAGTGAAATCATTTTATACGTAGTTGTGCTCACCATTTTTGCACCGATTTGGGAAGAACTTTTATTTCGGGGGATGTTTTTTACGAAATTATCCCAGCGCTTTACTGCACTTACTAGTGCCGTTATAAGTGCTTTCATATTTACTTTTGGCCATCCCCTTACAGTAGGTAGTATTTTATATATTTTTGGTATGGGTATATGTTTAGCATACACATATAAGAAAACGAAGAATTTACTCGTTCCAATTGGGATTCATTTATTAAATAATTCGTTTTATTTATTATTGAATTTTCAACTATAAAAAGACGCCTTTTTGAAAAGGGCGTCTTTCGTATTTTGTAGTAAGTAGAAAGGGCTTTACACTCATTGTGTAGAGGCAAGGTAATACAAAATATAAATAGTTTCATGTGAAACATTTTTATTATCAAATATACAAAATGATTAACTTAGTGTATTAAACGTATCATTCATAAGTATTCTAATATATTTAAAAGTAAAATGAAATAAGAAACGGATAATTGTCGGAATATATTCGATTTCCGTTCATTTTTATGAAATATGTGTACTTTTTGTTAGATTCCTTTATTTTGTGCATATACAATAAATGTATATAGAAATAAGAAAAGGATGATGTACGTGAAGGACACTGTTTTACAAGAAACGATTTCTCCACAAGAATTACATAAAGTTGTTCAAAAGAATACAGCTTATTATGATTTTAAGTGGGGTAAAGTAGAAAACCCTGCGCAAGGGAATACGTGGAATTGGGTAGCCTTTTTCTTCCCAACCTTTTGGTTAGCTTATCGTAAAATGTATAAGTTATTTATTATATTTGCGTTATTGGCTATACCTAGTATAGTTATAACCCCTTTTATAGATATTCCAGAGGGGATTTATGTAACATTTAGTTTAGCTCTTCAATTAGGAATGATGATATTTACTGGATGGCAAGGAAACCGTTTATATTATAAGCATGCTGTTCGTGTTTTTCGTAAGGGAGAAGATGCGTCTGATCATGAGAAGGCGTATTTCTTACAATCAAAGGGCGGCGTTAGTGTAGCTGGTATGATTGGTTTACAAGTTATAGTCGGGATTGTGTTTGGCGGAGCTATGCTCGGACTTTCTCTTTTACCAACTGAGCCGAATATTAAAAACGTTGTTCGTTCAACTGGTGAAGGGGTTACTTTAGAGATTATGACTGATAATCCAACCTGGAAGTTTGTGAAGAAAGAAAAAGATTATGATGTAGTAGAGTTTACTGGTTATGATTATACAGAGAAGAAAAACGTGAAAATTAAATTTGCTGTTTATTTCGATGAAGATTATTTCGAGTGGCAAGAGGTATATGAAAATAATAAGAAGTTAAGTGAAGAAGAAGTAGAAGAATATCAAATTTACATTGAAGAAAATAATTGGGGTTTCTAGAGGGAACTCGTTCATTTTGAAAAGAAGAATCTTGTGAAGGTTCTTCTTTTATTTATTAGGGGAAGAGAAATAATTTCAGCATTAATAGAAGCTCTAATAGGATCTATTAGTTTAAGTACGGGTTTACACACGAAAAAGATTGATGCTAACATACTTTACTTGCAGCAGTATGAATGGTTTCGAATCATATATGAAGACGAAAAGTATCGAAATTTATTTATTACGAACTACAAAGTTCGCTCATATTTACAAAGTAAGTTAAGAGTTCGATTGCTCGTAAAAAGTAAAAATGCACAACGAAGATTTTTAAAATTAGTAGAAGAACAAATAGAAAAAAGGCATACGAATTGAAATTTTGTAAAATACAATAAAAAATGAGAATTTGAGGTAGGCTTGTCAATAACGTGAGACTATGGCACTATAAAGAAATGCTATACAAATTTTATTTATCGAGATGTAAACATCAATTTTGATTTTTACGTATAAATAATGAACGGAGGAAATGAATTTATGGCTACTTTACCAAATTGTCCAAAATGTAATTCAGAATATACGTATGAGGATGGCGTTCTTTTCGTATGTCCAGAATGTGCTCATGAGTGGGGCCAAGACGCAGAAGCTGAAAATAATGATGGTGCAAAAGTTGTAAAAGATGCGAACGGAAACGTTCTTCAAGATGGCGATGCAGTTACTGTTATTAAAGACTTAAAAGTAAAAGGAACTTCTTCAGTTGTGAAGATCGGTACGAAAGTAAAAAGTATCCGTCTAGTTGATGGCGATCACGATATCGATTGCAAAATCGACGGTTTCGGAGCTATGAAGTTAAAATCACAGTTCGTTAAGAAGGCGTAAGACAATAAAAAGAGGGGGCGAATAGCCTCCTCTTTTTATTATGTCACTTTTTGTCGGTAAATCGATATTTCGTACAAAATCGTTGATATATTCTGAGTTATGATAGATATATTTGAAAAATCGTTGATATATTGCAAGTTATGATAGATATATTGAAAAAATCGTTAATATAATTTCATTCATCGTGAACTACGCACGATTCACCGTGCACCATAGTCAATTTCTTTCAATTGACATCGCTTATTAAAGAACGTTTTATATCCAAGCTGTAAAAAGATAATGACAGCAAAGGCAGTACTTCCAGAAATACCGAGTATGATGGCGATTTGATATTGAATGGCTGTGAATGGTGATACACCGGATAATATTTGACCAGTCATCATGCCTGGTAAGCTTATAATTCCCATTCCGACCATAGAATTAATTGTTGGTAAAATAGCAGAGTCAAAAGCATCTCGAATGAGCGGAGCAGCTGCTTCTTTCGGTGTTGCGCCGAGCATAAGTGCACCTTCAATTTGACCTCTTTGCGATTTCATATTGTTTAAGAACGTATTTGCGCCGAGAGAAACACCAGTCATGGCATTCCCAACTAACATTCCTGTAATAGGGACGATATATTGCGGAGCATACCAAGGGTCATGACCGATAATAACGAAGATAAATAGTAGAAGTGGCCCAATTGATCCGGCGACCATGGAAAGGGCGGCTACTCGTTTTAATTCTTTAGACATCGGGATGTTAACTCGTTTATAAATATTAAAAATTGCAAAGGTAGTAATAGAAGTAATGAGAGCAATTGTATAAAATGGATTACTGTTTTCAAATACGTATGTAAGGACATATGCAACAAGTACGAGCTGAATGGTCATACGGAATGTTGCGAGCGCGATTTGTTTTTCGCGAGGTATTCCTTTTAATTTTACAAGTCCAATTAAAATAAGAATAAAAATATAGGCAGCTGCAAGTTGCCAAATTTGGAGTTCAATAACGCCCTTCAACAGAGAGCACTTCCTTTCTAGTTGCACCGTTTGCTTTACTAATCTCAATAATGTCGTCTGCAATTTCTTCTGGAAGTTGTTGTGAGTGTGTGATGAAGATAATTGTTTTTTTCTTTTTTCGTGCTAGTTCAGTAAATTGTTTCATAACGCGGCGTTCTGTATCACTGTCTAATGCTGAAGTTGGTTCATCTAATAAATAGACAGGCGGATCCATAAGTACGATACGTGCAAAGGCAAGTCTTTGTTTTTCACCGCCGGATAATGAGGAGGCGCTATCTTTTAATTGCTTGTCTAAGCTAACGGTTTGTAGTGCGCTCCGCAGGGCATCATCATTTGGAAATGGTTTTTCAGAAAGACGAAGTCCCATTAATAGATTTTCTTTAACGGTTCCATCAAAAAGAGGTGGAGTTTGCCCAAGCATAACTACGTCACGACGTAATTGAATAGGCGGATAATCAGAAATTAACTTTCCGTTATATTCAATTGTGCCGGATGTTGGAGATTGTAAATCGTTTAACATGCGAAGCAATGTGCTTTTTCCGCTTCCGCTTTCACCGATAATGCAAGTGATCTTTTCTTTTTGAATCTGTAAATAAGGAATGTGTAGTATATCTTTATATATAACGTCTTTTAATATAAACATAAATCGCTCCTTTCTGATTCTAGTTATATCGTATCAAAAAAGAGGGGGAAATGGTTATAACGAACAACGTTTTTTCTTCGTCTTGAGTTTTATTAATAAGTTAAGTAAACGATCTAATTCTTGGCTGAAAGAAATCACTTTATCATGAGTGAATCCGTATCGTTCAACGAGATAGATTAACTCTTTCTTTTTCGCTTCTATTCGATTGTTTAGTTTCGATAAGTTCATAAGTGGAATGTAATGCCTCCTACAAAAGTATTTATAACATAAAAAATAAGACCGAATGAATTCGGTCTTCAAGGAAATAATAAAACAACTTACAAATAGCATACACTGTTTATCAATAGTTTTTAATATAAAAATGAAAAATAAATCATTATACATATTGAGAAAGATGTGTCTGATAATTTTTAAAAACTGATGCAAAGAAGCTGACTACATAGTAGACAGCCTGTAAAGTATTAACCTTTATGATATTTGTACATCCAAAGAAGGCCGGATTTTAATAATCTTGGTACACGTCCCATTAACGGTTGATTTGCGAGTAAACCGAATCCATGTTTCTTACCAAGAGATCCTAGAACACCTTTTAATTTAATAACAGGTAGTTCATCAGGGAGTGGTTCATTATTCCAACGTTTTAATAATATTTGGACAATTTGTTCTCCTTGACCTTCAGCAAGTTGGGCAGATGGTGCATGTGGAAGTGCTGCGCAATCTCCTACAACGTAAACGTGCTTGTTGTTTGGAATATTGTGATATTTCGTTAAGACAACCCGTCCGCTACCATCTTGTTCAACTGGAAGGTTTCGAACAACTTCATTTGCTTGAATACCAGCTGTCCAGACAATTGCATCACATTCAAGTGGTTCATCGTGATTATACACAATATTTGGTTCCACTTTTGTAATGTTAGAGTTTCTTATAATATTAACTTTATGTTTTACGAACCATTCTTCTACGTATCTACTTAATTTCTCTGGATACGGGAATAAAATTCTATCTTTTCTATCAAATAAATAGATTTTTAAATCAGAACGGCTTTCGCGAAGTTCACTTGCAACTTCTACACCACTTAAGCCAGCACCAACGACAGCTACTGTTGCATTTGGTTCTAGACTATTTAATTGTTCATATGTTTTACGTGTTTGTTCAATTGATTGTAGACTATGTGTATATTCCTTCGCCCCAGGAACGTTATGATATTTATCTTCACAGCCAAGTCCGATAATTAAATCATCATATTGGATTGCTTCGCCGCCATCGAGATGAACCGCTTTTTCTTCGAGATCAATATTTGTTATTGTGCCGTATTGAATATTGAGGCGTGGGTGCTCAGGAAACGGTATACGAATATGCGTTTCTGAAATAGTACCCGCAACTAATGCATAATATTCAGTTTTGAAGCAATGATATGGTACTTTGTCGATTAATGTCACTTGTACATCATCTGGAAGTTGGTTGCTTGGAAGTAGCCTTTGTAGAATTCTCATTCCACCGTAGCCGCCACCTAGTATTACGAGGTGTTTCATGATGGATTACCCCTTTTCTGTTGAAATATCCCCTAATCATAAAATTTTATATTAATAAAATATTTTGACTTTACTCAATCAAATTATATCGAATTTGTGAACAAATAACAATGCATGAATGAATACTCTGTTGTACAATAAGAAGAAAAGTAAAGTAAACTGTTTTGCCTTTTTAGTTACTATTTCATTGCAAGTAGCATGTTATATAAAATAAAATCATCTACTTTGAAGTGAAATAGTGAAGTAACTAAATAGTTTAGGATATATAACGAAAACAACAAGAGACAGCTTAGTTTTCTTCTTATAGATGAAGTCAGAAGGTAATTTGTTTTGTAGTACAGGGGGGAGAATTTTGATTAAACCATTAATTGAATTTTGTGTAGGTAACCTTGCAAGTGGTTCACAAGCAGCTCTAGAAAAGTTAGAAAAAGATCCAAATTTAGATGTAATGGAGTATGGTTGTTTAGGATATTGTGGTATTTGTTTTGAAGGACCGTTTGCACTTGTAAATGGTGAAGTTGTACAAGGTGCAACAGTAGAAGAGCTTGTTAATAATGTATATGAGTATTTGGATGAAAATCCAATGTTTTAAGGTGTTGCGAATGAGCAACGCCTTTTTCATTTTATTTTAGATAAAACGTTATTTTGGAGGGTAGTTTAATACTATAGATAAATAAAAAAAGGCCCTTTTTAGAAGGGCTTTTTTCTTACACAATTTGTGTAAGAGTGGCTCATCGCCAAACGTTGTTAAATATGAGAAACGGGGGACATTCATATTGTGTTCTAAAAGCATGCATTCTATACTTAAAATAACAAATTATTTTTGGAGTGAATACAAATGAGCCAATTTTCTTTTACAAAAATGCATGGTCTTGGCAATAGTTATATATATGTAAATATGTTTGAAGAGCAAATTCCTGAAGAAGATTTAGCTCTTGTGGCGGAAAAGGTTTCAAATATTAATACTGGTATTGGAGCAGACGGAATGATTTTAATTTGTCCGTCTGATGTAGCTCCGGTGAAAATGCGTATGTTTAATAATGACGGATCAGAAGGAAAGAGCTGTGGTAATGGTTTGCGCTGCGTAGCGAAATATGCGTATGAGCATAAACTAGTAGAAGAAACAGTTTTCACAATTGAAACGTTAGCTGGTATTGTAACGGCTGAAGTAACAGTAGAAGATGGTTTCGTGACATTAGCGAAAATTGATATGGGAGCACCGCGTCTAACACGTGCAGAAATACCGATGCTCGGTGAAGGTGAAACACCATTTATTCGTGAAAACTTCTTATATAATAATCATCGTTATGCATTTACGGCTGTTTCAATGGGGAACCCGCACGCGGTTATTTTTGTTGAGGATGTAGAGAAGGCACCTCTTACAACACTTGGTCCAGTTCTTGAGACACATGAAATGTTCCCAGAGCGAGTGAATGTTGAATTTATCGAGATTTTAAACGATGAAGAAATGAATTTCCGCGTTTGGGAACGTGGTTCAGGTGTAACGCAAGCTTGCGGAACAGGGGCATGCGCTGCCGTTGTAGCTGCTATTTTGAATGGGAAGATGGAACGTGGTAAAGAAATTACCGTTCATTTAGCTGGCGGCGATTTAATGATTGCGTGGACAGAAGAAGGAAACGTGTTAATGAAAGGACCTGCGGAAGTAATTTGCCGCGGAGTGTATGAGTACAAGATAGAAGCGTAAAGATGTATAATAGAATGAGAACAGAAAGGATGGTGTATTTCATGATTGAAGTAACAGAACAGGCAGCTTTTCAAATTAAAGATATGTTAAAAGATGCTGAAGATGGAGAGAAGTACGTGCGCCTTGCTGTACATGGCGGCGGATGTACTGGCCTTTCTTACGGCTTAGGATTTGAAGTAGAACCAAAAGAAGACGACACAGTTCTTGAGTTTTTCGGTGTTGAATTTGTTATCGATACAGAAAGTGCTCCAATTGTTAAAGGAGTAAAAATTGATTATAAACAATCTATGCTTGGTGGCGGATTCACAATCGACAATCCAAACGCAATCGCATCATGCGGATGTGGATCATCTTTCCGTACAGCGACGAATGCTGGTAAGCCAGAAGAGTGCTAAGTTTTTAGCCGAAATAGAAAAAGACCTTTTTAGCGATGGAATAAAATCGTTAAGGAGGTCTTTTCTTTTGCCGTAAAAGCCCGATTACCAAGGCTAATCAATATTTCACTTTATTTTTGCATAGATGCAAGTATCAGTTAGTTGTTTGCCGTCAGCTGAAAAATCTTCATTACGTAATATCCCTTCAAGTTCAAAGCCTAGTTTTTCAGGGAGTGCACGACTTTTCGTGTTATTACATTCACATCGTATTTCAATCCTTCTAAATTTGAATAACTGAAATCCAAGGTTTGTTAACGCACTTACTGTTTCTGTCATATATCCACTGCCACTAAATTGCGTGTTAATCCAGTATCCAATTTCACATTTAGAAACCTTCCAATCAATTCGATGAAGGCTAGCTGTTCCAACAAAATCATTCGTCTCTTTATGATAGATAAGATAGCGAAAGCTTTCTCTTTTCAAAAAATCTATATGTGCATTTCTCAGAAGAATTTCCGTTTCTTCAACAGTAGGAATGGACTGAAATAAAGACAACCATTGCTTTAATTCATTAATGGAATCTTTAATAGCTTGTTGTACTATATCCCCTTCACCAGCTTGAAGTGGTGCTCGAAGAATGAGTCTGTCTGTTTCTATTTGTAACGGAACATCTAATAAAATAGGGTTCATATCATTTCTCCTCTCGAAAACTTTAAATTAGGACAGAATGAAACTTATATCATAAAAAAACTTTCACCCAAAAGAAATAATTCTGGAGGACGAGAGTTGCAATTTATAATAAATGAATTGAAAAATACTTTATCTCACTAATAGAAAATCACGTCACAGCATCACTATTAGTTATTATAGAACTGTGCGAAGTACAGGAATATAGTAAAGCTTATCTCCCATAAAGGAACCTCTCAAAAACGCGTAAACAATAAATATATATTCAATTCATCATTTAGAAATCCCTTTTCACATATTGAAAACTAAACTATCATTTGGTACAGCAGCATTAGGCTGTTAAACTAATGCATATGTTAATTGAATAAGGAATTATTATTTTTTAACCTGCTTTAAATTGAACGCATAATTCACGATTGATTATCTAAACGCAATCGCATCATGCAGATTTGGATCATCTTTCCGTACAGCGACGAATGCTGGTAGGCCAGAAGAGTACTAAGTTTTTAGCCAAAATAGGAAAGACCTTTTTAACGATAGAATAAAATCGTTAGAAAGGTCTTTTCTTTTGGCGTTAAAACAGAAAATACATGCAAAGTGACTTTTAAATTAAATTTTAATATTATTATATATGTAATTCATGATAAGTATTGTTAATTCGAGTTTCATATTGTTCGTTTCGGAAAATATTATGCAACAGAAATGTAAATGAATAGCAGAAATATACTATTTATTAGTTATATTTAATGTTAATATTTGTAACGAAGATGATTGGTGAGGGCTGATTAAAGTTTCACTTTATATAAAAAAGGTGCATGAGAGAGAAGGCTATAGCAAATTGTATAGAACTGAATAGTTCCGTATTAATTAAAATACGTTGATTACTAGATATTAAAAAATACCGGGGGGATTAGAGTGAAGTCATTTAAGAGAGTACTTATAGTAGGGATGGCGTTGACTACAGTATCGATTTTGGGAGCTTGTTCTAGCGATACAGACGTATTAACAAAAGTAGGAGCAAAGCAACCAGCGAAGGCTGAAGGTGAAGTATTAAAAGATCAGAAGAAAACACCTATGACCACGAGCAAACGTGAAAGTATTAAAAATGAGGATGCTCCATCATCAAAGAAGCGTTATATTTCTCATGACGAATCTCAAAAGATTGAGGAAGGTATGACGTATACGGATATTCTTAATACGATTGACTACGGTGGTGAGAATATAAAACATTATAATAACAATGAAAAACGCGTATTTTATACTGAAAAAGATACGGATGGTACATATGAAATTATGGTTGAATTAAATACATATGGTTACGTTGTGAATATTGAACGTACTGCTATAAAGGATACAGATAAGGAGAATGAGGTATCTACGAAACGTATTGAAGAGCCTGTAAAGGAATATGAAGAAAAAAACGATCGTGTACCGTGGTATAAAGATGTAAATAACAATTCGGCAGCAGTAAGTTACAATCAATATTTGAAAATAAAAAAAGGTATGCCCGCGAATCAGGTAAAAGCTACAATTGGACAGCCACATGTGATTGAGAAATATAAATCTTATTCAGTATATGACTATACTGGTTATGGTGGAGAAGGATCATTACGTGTAATCTTTGAACCGAATGGAACTGTTACGGATGTAGTGGAAGACGGTTTACCACGATAATAAATTAGTTACGGGAAGAGTTGTAGTAAAGTTGTCTTTGATTTTATAAAGTTTTTGGGAGCATCTCCGAATATAGGTGGAAAAATAATTCTCTTAGCCATGTTAACTATAGTATTAGTATTTACCGAAGTTTCTTCCAAATTCAATAGCGTTATTGTGGATGTTGTTGTCGTATTATTTTTGTTGATATATACCGCAGTAGGGCAGCAATTGTAACTGGACGTAAAAGGACGCGGAGGAGTAGCAGCTTCCTTTTGAAAGAAGGAGGAAAATATGATGGAGGATATTTTTGAATTCATAAGGAGATACGTAATTAAACCTATCATCATTTTAGTAAGATATCTTGTAATAGAGATTATAATTGAGGGCATAATAGAAGGCGTAATAAACGGTATAAGGAAATTACGTGATAAGTGGCGAAATTGGCGTGAAAGACGTTATTGGCGGTAGTATAGCTGATGAGAGTGTGAAATAAAAACGTTATACAGAAGTTATGAAGAAGTTTAATGAAATGATAGCAAACCACCCGCATTTAGAATCTGTACTCGTTCCAATTGGTGATGGAATGACAATTTCTAAAGTGAAGAAATAATTATTATCTTACAAAAGTGTAATGTTCATGTCATGTTTTTGAATTTCTTCTTTAAGCTCTGGGCTTTAAGATAAGAATATAAGAAAAAACATATGAGGTGAAGGAAATGAAAAAATACATTGCACTATTTAGTATTTTAGTTGTATTCGCAAGCTTGTTAGTTGGTTGTGATTTAAACCGTATGGGTAAAGATGAGTACTACGTTCAAATTACAACTGATGGAATTGAAAAAAATGAGAAGTTTGATAACGGAGAGCCACATAAATATTTCGAGTATAAATTAAAAGGATTCGATAAAGGTGGAGAAGTAAAAGAATTAGAATTCACAGCTCCAAAAAATCTTCGTAAAGATGCATTCTTACGCGTATACAATTCAGATAAAAAAGGTGTAACAGCTTGGGAAGAAGTGAAAAAAGACGAGCTTCCAGCGAAAGTGAAAGAAAAATTAAGTGTGAAATAAGACAGATAGAAAAGGAATTGACGAACAGGGTCAATTCCTTTTTTTGCTTTCAAATTCTTCTTCTGAAATGACTTTAAATCCGTGTCTTTTAAATAAAGCAGTAGTTACCCCGTAACCAGTTTGCTTATTGCCATTAAATTCACCAGTGTAAATCGTAGAACTGCCACAAGATGGACTACGTTCTTTTAAAATAATATATTCTGGGTGTAAATCTTTAATTTGTTCTAATGCTTTATAAGCACCATTTACGAAAGCTTCTGTGACATCTTCACCATCTTTTGTCATCACTTTCGCTTTTCCGTCCAAAACGTCGTCGCCATTCCCGCCAATAATTTCAGCAGAAGGACGAGGTGTTGGCAGTCCTCCTAATACTTCAGGACAAATGAGGACTGTATCTTCTTTTTGTAGTAGCTCCTCTATTTTTGAAACGAGATTGTCATTTCCGTCATATCGACAAGCTATACCACCTAAACAAGCGCTAATTACGATCATATTTTCATCTCCATTAAAAAAATATTAAATTCCACGCCAAATTCTCTTCCTGCCTCTTACTTATAAATGAGGTGATATAAATGGGAAGCTTATATAATTTAATGAAACCATACAGTGAATTTCGAAGTAAAGAAGAGTTTAATACATATCAAAAACAAGTTTTGAAGTGCTATCGATTTCAATTGAATAAAACGGATGCTACCATTATTCATTTTTTAGGAAAGTATGCGGTGAATGAGAAACAAAAAACAGTAGGAGTCGCCTGTCCGTTAATGGAGACGATTGCGAAGAATGTTGGAAAGAGTATTCGTACAGTACGCCGTTCAATTGCAAAGTTAGAGGAACTAGGAATTATAAAGCGTGTTGCAACAAAAGAAAGACATAAGCGCGGCGGGTATAGTGCGAACTTATATATTTTTCTTATATCTGCAATTGACCGCATGGATGACCGTATGAAAATGTCCGCATGTGAAAGTGAGGATTATACAGCTGGCTGTAGCGGAAAGGAGCAAAAAAGCGAAAGGGAAACAATTCTTTCTAAAAACATTCCACAAATAAAAGAGAAAAGAAAAATAACGTACGAGCTTGATGAGACATATTGCCGTCATGATATACCGAAGCCTTTTATATACGCACTGGTACCGATGACGAGTAATCCGCAGAAAATTAATATATTTTGGAGTAAGGTCGAGCTTGCGTATAAAAAGAGCGGGTTACTAGAACAAGGTGTTTTACTAGAGCAAATATTAGCTGATGAAGAAGTGTATGGAAATTTCATTTGGCGAGTGAAGAGTGTTGTGAGAGCTTATAAATATGGGGAAATCCGTAAAAATGTGAAGGCACTTTTATATAGTACAGTGCGAGATCTATTTTTAGAGGTTGGATTAGAGTGGGGAGCTGCATTAAGGAGAAGTAAGGGGATAGTGCTGTTTGACCCATTTAAAAAAGAGCCATGCGTATAATACATGACTCCAAGTAGCTAGTCGAACTTTCTTACAACTGGAACACGAATCGCTACAAATAGTACGAAGACGATAACAGCAATTGCACCGCTTTTCATAACGGTTACGATTGGAATTCCCATTGCAAGTGCGATTGATGTGAATGCATAAGAGAGCGGGATAAAGCCCATTGATGATAGCATAAGTAAGCTCATTACGCGTCCCATCATTTCCTCTTTTACTGTCGATTGAATCATCGCCATAAGCGGAACGATAGCCATTGCGATTGTAATACCGTAAAACATGCCGGCTAATAATGCTTGCCAAAGTACGGTGCTAAAGTTGATGGATAAGAAGAATACACCAGACAGTAGCATCATGATAATGCAAAATAGTCCGCGTCTACGATTAATATTTTTTAAACCGACAATGACAGCGCCTATTGCCATTCCGCCGCCTACAGATGCTTCTAAGTAACTGAAATGGAGCGAGTCACCGTGCAGAACATTTTTAACGAAAAGCGGGAAACCGACTTGCATCGGACCAATTAAAAATAAATTTAAAAAGGCGCTACAAAGAAGGAAAGTTGAAAGGAATGGCGATTCCTTTACATATAAGATTCCTTCTTTAATGGAAGTGAACATACCTTTATCTGTATCTTTTAGTTCTGGCATCGTAAATTGTATTTTTTGAACGAGTATGGCTGCGACAATCAGTAATAAAATTGTAATAGAAAATATTGTCTCGTAGTTTGTAAATTTGATCAGAATTCCGCCAAGTACAGGGCCTAAGATGACCGATGCTTGGTTCGTCATTTGTGTAAGTGAATTCGCTTGTGTTAACCGGCTTTTTTCTACCAATTCAGGTAAGATAGATCCATCTGCTGACCAGAAGAAAGCATCAGCAAGTCCAAAGAATAAAGCGAATAAAGCAAATGTATATAGTGTTACATCACCAACGATAAACCATGTGAGAATGGTTGCGACAAGAATCGCTCGAATAATATTGGAGTAAAACATAATGTTTTTTTTCGGGAATTTATCAGCTACAGCGCCGCCGATAATCATAAAAATAAGCCTTGGAACACTAAGGGCTACGAAAACAACACCGAGTGAAGCTTCAAGGTTTAATGTTTTTGCTATGTACCACGTTTGTGAAAAAGTAAAAAAGGCTAAAGCAAAGCTTGAAAAAAGAGTAGCTGCCCAAAGAAAAAGGAAATTCGTATTTTTTAATAACGGTTTTCCGCTTCCTTCTAAAGCAGTTTTATTTTGTTGTAGTTCCTCCATATTGCTTCCTTTCTATGTGACAAATTTAAACTGAAAAACCAGTAAACGCCCGATTGGTTAGGGCTAATACTCAATGGGAGATGCCCTCCGCTGAGTATAGTTTCACTTTATACAGTTTCTAATATTTCTATACTGCACTTTCTCATTGTAGACAATAATAATGGATTTGCCCAGTAGCTATTTAACGACAAAAAAAGATGCCGAATGGGCATCTTTTTTTAGGCTAACGCAATATAAATATCCAATTGTGCATGATTTGGGTCTAATGCTCTTTCGTCATAAAGCTCAAAGTCTGTTGTGA
This sequence comes from Bacillus sp. PSXD-155, assembly GCF_049310765.1. Lineage (NCBI taxonomy): Bacteria > Bacillati > Bacillota > Bacilli > Caryophanales > Bacillaceae > Bacillus > Bacillus sp. PSXD-155. The sequence continues at coordinate 215,017 of NZ_JBMOWC010000008.1, forward strand.
AGGCACGTTTATTTTCTTTCGACCATTGCCAAATATATTCCCAAGCTTCGCAAACGACTTCAGCAACTGGTCCCTTTCTCGTTGTAAATACCGCATACGTAGCGGCAGGTATTGTTAAAGTTGTCATATTTTCAGGAACATCTTCTAATGAAGAAACAGGCATACCGATTGTAAATGTATATGTACCGGTTTCATCTGATTCGTAGTTTGAGTAGAAAGCGAATGTTTCTTTCGTTTGTTGATTTGGGATGTGATGCATCATTTGTTCTTGAAAGTATCGGTTCCAAAGCTCGGGAATGTTTCCTTCAGTAGATGCCTCTTTTTCGTTAGTCGTCGTAATCGAAACGCCGATTGCTTGGAAAGCTTCTTTTTTTACGATAATGGGTTCGTTTATCATTAACAATTCCTCCTCTAAATTAAGAACATACGTTCTTTGATAATGTAACATATTTTTACATGTATCGGTTATTATTTTTTGAAAATTTTAATCATAAACAACAAACTGAAATAACTAAAAAATGGTAAAAATTCTATTGTATGTATGAATAGGTTAGGGAGTATGTTAAGATTTTTATGTATCCTTTAACTGTTATATAAGCCTATACAGTAGAGTGTTTTTACTATATTAGAAAATGGTAAAGGTTTGTATAAGTGTCCGATATATATGCTATTTTTGATAAATTAAAATAGTAATATTCTATGAGATTTATATTGTTGAAATTGGGATTTCAACGATACATTTTCGTAGGGCGGATTGTTGCGAGTGGATATATATTGCTATGCCTCCGGCTACTAAATGAAAGGGTTACTGAAATTAAGTAGACGGATAGCAAGTATATAGAAAGGAGAAAGGTAGAAAATATGAAGCAAGTATTGAAGTGTTTTAATGTCGTAACGATGATCACACTTCTCCTATCCATCATATTGCCTTCACCTAGCGCTTTTGCTACAGAGATAAATAAAAAAAGCTGGGATGAGTTACAAAGAAATGATGTGAAAATTAAGGCAGAGCAAGTAAATGCTGAAATATATAAGGGAGAAGTAGCGGAGAGGGAGCACGTATTTCAATATACGATTGAAAATACGGGAGCTACACCAATTCAAGAATTGGTGCTTAAACAAAATAATGAAAATGAAATTACGTTCCCTTCGCAATCTGTGAAAGTAAACGGAGAGAAGTTACCTGAAAATAAGGTAGCGGATTTCTATGTAGAGGAAAAAGATAAGGGAGGAAAGGTTCTTTCTTCTAATCTTAAAATTCAAGATTTAAAATCACATGAAAAAATGACTGTTTTAATAAAAGCTCGTCGTGCACAACATTTTAATAAAGAGTATAAGCAAAAAATTAGTGTGCAAAAGGATCAACTACAAATAGGAAACATGTCTGTAGATGTTGAAGGGCTTCCTTCTGAAGAGAAGTTAGAAGCTAATACCGATGATGAGGCTGACAGTAGTAAGAAAGCTATCGGATCAACAACTGATTCAAAAGTTAAAGAAGTGGATGCAAAAGTATCTGCAGAGGATAAAAATAAACTTGCACGAAAAACAGAAATAGAGAAGATAAAACAATCTGAAGCTGAGAAGCAACTAGAAAAAGAGAAAAAGCAATCACCTTTAGCAGTAAAGCAGAGTGATGCAGAAGTACAAGCTGCATCAGAAAATGCTTCGAAGGTTCAAATCCAAACAGGAGATAAACAAGGGTTTGGAGATCCACTGTATTCTACAATTGCTCCTGGAAATTTAGTACAGACTGGTAATGTTACGCTTGGGCTAACAGATAATTATTATACGAGGCAAAGTGTCGGGGGGAAAGTAAATAAAAAAGCTGTAGATATTGATAATGATGACACTACATTTAATTCATCAACAGGAGCTTTTCCTAACATCCCTGCTGGAAGTAAAGTGAAAAAGGCGTATTTATTTTGGACAGCAGCTATGGGGACTCCAAGTGATGCAAGGACAGATTATAGAGTTAGCGATGAAGATGTAAGAGAACCCGTTAAAATGAAGATGGGAAATAAGCAATATGCTGAAGTAAGTGCTGATAGTATACGAAAAGCGGATTATTTACCGTATATTGCAAATCACTATAGCAGTGGCGCAGGATATGTTGCATATGCTGACGTAACAAATGTAATTGCACAACAAGGTCTTTCTCAAACGGTGACAGTTGCGAATGTACCACAAATTAAATTTGAAAAGGGCAGTGGTTACTACTGGGGCAACTGGAATCTTATATTAGTTTATGAAAACTATAAAGAAACAGTAAAAGATATGAAAATTTGGGAAGGTTTAGTTTCTCAAAAAAGTACAGCTTGGACAGATATTAGTGTTAATAAAATAAACACACCAAAAGAAGGTGCTTTTAAGGCGAAATTTAGTTATTTTTCATCGCAAGGTGATCCAGCTGATAATGATGTGTATGCCTATGATTATGGAGAGTATGATTTTGGGTTAGGGTATCAAAAGTTTAAAAATATTAAAGGTAAAGATAATGATGTTAATGACTCATCTATGACAGAAGTACAAGTAGACGGTACTAACGAGTTTGTTACAAAAAAATATCCAGGATATAACCCGGATTGGACAAATTCATTCAGTACTGACATTCATACGTATCATCTTGAAGGACCGACTCAAGTAAAGAATGATTTGAAAGAAGGAAAAATGCGTTTTAGAGCATATGCTGGTACTGGTGATATTTACGTATTAAACAACGCCACATTTGTTACAGAACATAATGCTCCAAACTTACAAGTTGATAAAAAGGCATTAGATAGTACCGGTAAAGAAGTTAAGGAAATTAAAGCCGGTGAAGAGTTTACGTATCAAATTGAAGTGAAAAATGATACGAAAAATAATCAAGCGCCTGTATCTAATGTAAAAGGCTTTGATAAATTAGATGATCGTTTAGAGTATGTTCCGGAATCTATACAATATATTTCTGGAAGTAATAAAGGAAATAAAACAGATAGTGCAAGCGATGATGAAGCAGAGTTTGTAAATAATCAAATTGATTTCCGTATTGGTGAAGGGGCAGATGCTAAAGACGGCGGTGTTTTAAAGCCTGGTGAGAGTGCTATTATTACATTCAAAGTAAAAGTGAAAGCTTCTGTACAATCAGATACAACAGTAAAAAATATCGTTGTTGTAAAGGGACAAGATAGTACCGAGGTAAATTATGAAACTGCAGATGATGCAGATATTACGGTTACGACTCCAAAAGAGATCCCTGGAGAAATAGAAGCTAAAAAAATAGCATCTAATAAAACACCGAAACTAGGTGACGAAGTAGAGTATCGTATTACATTTAAAAATAAGACAAAAGATGGACGTCTAGATGTATTGACGATTGAAGATGAATTACCAAGCAATCTTGAATACGTGAAAGATAGTTTGAAAGCAGAAGGTGCAAAACCAGAGCCAGTAGAGCTGAAGTTTGAAAATGGAAAAGTAATTGCAAAGTATCCAGAAATTATGGATATGGAAGAAAGAAGTATCGTCTTTAAAACAAAAGTAAAAGAAACTGCAAAAATTGGTGAAGAAATTGTTAATAAAGCAACCGTTAGTGATAAAACAAATCCACCAAAGGATTTAGAAGAGAAGATTACACCACAGCATAAGGCTGGTAAAATTGCTGCAAAGAAAAAAGCAACAAATAAAAAGCCGAAGCTAGGAGAAGAAATTGAATATCAAATTAGCTTCAAAAATACGGTGGAAAACGGAAAACTAGATGCAGTTACAATAGAAGATGAAATTCCAGCTAACTTAGAATTTGTTCAAGGCAGTGAGCGAGCTGAAGGTGCTGAACCAAATCCAGTAGAGTTAAAAGTAGAAAATGGTAAGGTAATCGCCAAATATCCAGAGATTATGGATACAAAAGAGCGAAGCATTGCCTTTAAAGTGAAAGTAAAAGAAGAGGCAAAAGCCGGAGAAACGATTGTTAATAAAGCGGTTGTGAGTGAGCCAAATGGACAAACTGAGCATCCAGAAGAAAAGATTACGCCGGATTATAAATACGGTAAAGTGGATGTTGAAAAAAGCGTAACGAATCAAACACCAAAACTAGGAGAAGAAGTGGAATACCGAATTACATTTTATAATACGGTAGAAAACGGAAAACTAGAAAAGGTGCTAGTAGAAGATACACTACCTAAAGGTGTTGAATACGTGAAAGATAGTTTGAAAGCTGAAGGTATAAAACCAGAGCCAGTAGAACTAAAAGTGGAAGACGGCAAAGTAATGGCAAAGTATCCAGAAATTACGGATACAGAAAAAAGAAGTATTGTTTTTAAAGTGAAAGTAAAAGATTCGGCAAAAGTAGGGGAGGCAATCCTAAATAAAGCAATTGCAAAAGATCCGAAAAATGAGCCTGTTGAATCGAAGGTTGTTATTACACCGCAAAGTAAAAAAGGTGAAGTTGCTGCTACAAAGGTAGTTAATAATAAGAAACCGAAGCTAGGCGAAGAAATCGAGTACCGCATTAGTTTTCATAATACGGTTGAGAACGGAAAACTAGAAGAGGTGCGAGTGGAAGATACAATTCCAAAAGGTCTTGAATATGTAGAAAATAGTATCAAGGCCGAAGGAGAAGCACCTGGACCAGTAGAATTAGCTGTTGAAAATGGAATAGTCAAAGCTAAGTATATCGATATTATGGATATGGAAGAAAGAAGTATCGTCTTTAAAGTAAAGGTGAAGGAAGAAGCAAAAGTAGATAAAGAGATTGTCAATAAAGCAATTGTTGATGATACGAAAAATCCACCGATTGAGCCGGAAGAAAGAATTACTCCGCAATATAAGGATGGAATAATTGATTCGAAGAAGACAGTAGATAATCCATCACCAAAACTAGGAGAAGAAGTAGAATACCGAATTAGCTTTAAAAATACGGTAGAAAACGGAAAACTAGAAAAGGTAACGATAGAGGATACAATTCCTAACGGTTTAGAGTATGTAAAAGGCAGTGAAAAGGCTGAAGGTGATAAACCAGCTCCATTAAAGTTAAGTGTGAAAGATGGAAAAGTCATTGCTGAATACGAAAATATTACGGATATGAAAGAAAGAAGTATTGTCTTTAAGGTAAAGGTGAAGGAAGAAGCGGAAGTAGGTAAGGAAATCATCAATAAAGCAATTGTTGATGATATGAAGCATCCGAAAGAACCAGAAGCAAAAATTACACCATTACACAAAGATGGAAAAATTAAAGCGAAGAAAATCGTAAATAATGAAACACCGAAGTTAGGAGAAGAAGTAGAATACCGAATTAGTATGAAAAATACGGTAAAGAACGGAAAGCTAACAGACGTGACAATAGAGGATACTTTACCAGAAGGTTTAGAGTATGTAGAAAATAGTTTGAAAGCAGAAGGTGCCGGAACAGATTTAGTAGAGCTGAAATTTGAAAACGGTAAGGTAATGGCAAAATATCCAGAAATTACGGATATAGAAGAAAGAAGTATCGTTTTTAAAGTGAAAGTAAAAGAAGGAGTAACAGTCGGTAAAAAAATCATTAATAAAGCAACTATTGATGATTCGCAAAATAAGCCAGTTAATCCGACTGCGGAAATTATTCCTCAGTATAAAGATGGAAAACTTGAAGCGAAAAAGATGGTAAATAATGAAACGCCGAAGTTAGGAGAAGAAGTGGAATACCGAATCAGCTTTAAAAATACGGTAGAACATGGAAAGCTAACAGAGGTAAAGATAGAAGATGATTTACCAAATGGATTAGAGTATGTGAAAGATAGTGTAAAAGCAGTAGGTGCTAAGCCAGCTCCAGTGGAATTGAAATTTGAAAACGGTAAGGTAATGGCGAAGTATCCTGAGATTACAGATACAAAAGAGAGAAGTATTACCTTTAAAGTGAAAGTAAAAGGTAAAGTGAGCGATTCGATTGTTAATGAAGCGATTGTGAGCGATACGAAACATCCGCCAGAAACACCGACAGCAGAAATTATTCCGCAACATAAAGACGGAAAAGTGAAAGCGAAGAAGACGGTAAATAATGAAACGCCGAAGTTAGGAGAAGAAGTAGAATACCGAATTAGTTTTAAAAACACGGTAGAAGACGGAAAACTAGCAGAGGTGAAAATAGAAGATACTTTACCCGAAGGTTTAGAGTACGTAGAAAACAGTGTGAAAGCAGAAGGTTCTAAGCCGGATCCAGTAGAATTGAAAGTGGAAAATGGTAAGGTAATGGCGAAGTATCCAGAGATTACGGATACAGAAGAAAGAAGTATCACTTTTAAAGTGAAAGTAAAAGATGAAGTGAAAGTCGGTAAAAAAATCGTCAATAAAGCAATTATTGATGATACGAAAAATGAGCCAGAAACACCGACGGCAGAAATTACTCCACAGCATAAATACGGAAAAGTGGAAGCGAAGAAGACGGTAAATAATGAAACGCCGAAGTTAGGAGAAGAAGTGGAATACCGAATCAGTTTTAAAAACACGGTAGAAAACGGAAAGCTAGCAGAGGTAACAATAAAAGATGATTTACCAAATGGATTAGAGTATGTGAAAGATAGTTTACGAGCAGAAGGTTCTAAGCCAGATCCGGTAGAACTGAAAGTGAAAGATGGAAAAGTAATCGCAAAATATCCAGAAATTACGGATATAGAAGAAAGAAGTATCGTCTTTAAAGCAAAAGTAAAAGAAGAATTTAAGGTTGGTGAAGGCATTGTCAATAAAGTAGTTGTTGATGATACAAAAGATCCAACAACTTCAGAAGTAACAATTACGCCAGAATATAAAGACGGTAAGCTTAAAGCGGAGAAATTTGTAAACAATAAAAAACCGAAATTAGGAGAAGAAGTAGAATACCGAATTAGTTTTAAAAACACGGTAGAAAACGGAAAACTAGTAGAGGTTACAGTAGAAGATGAAATTCCAGCTGGATTAGAGTATGTAGAGAACAGTTTACAAGCAGAAGGATTTAAGCCTAGTCCAGTAGAATTGAAATTTGAAAACGGCAAGGTAATGGCAAAGTATCTAGAAATTGCGGATACAAAAGAAAGAAGTATTATTTTTAAAGTGAAAGTAAAAGAAGAGGCAGAAATAGGCAAGGAGATTGTTAATAAAGCAATCGTAGTAGATACAAAAAATGAGCCAGAAGAGCCTCATGTGGAAATTACTCCGCAATATAAAGATGGTAAAATTGTTGCGCAGAAAGTAGCAAATAATCATAAACCGAAACTAGGAGAAGAAGTAGAATACCGGATTAGTTTTAAAAACACGGTAGAAAACGGAAAACTAGCAGAGGTAAATATAAAGGATACATTACCAAATGGTTTAGAGTATGTAGAAGGAAGCATCACAGCAGAAGGTTCTAAACCGAATCCAGTAGAGCTACAGGTGAAAAATAATAAGGTAATGGCAAAGTATCCAGAAATTACAGATACAGAGGAAAGAAGCATTGTCTTTAAAGCGAAGGTAAAAGAAAGCGTAAAAGTGGGAGAAGAAATCGTAAATAAGGCAATTATAGATGATACAAAGAATCTGCCAGAAGAGCCTTATGTACCGATTACACCACAATATAAAGATGGGAAAATTGAGGCAAGAAAAGAAGTAAGTAATCATGAACCGAAGTTAGGTGAGGAAATCGAATATCGAATTATTTTTAATAATACGGTGAAAGATGGAAAACTAGCAGAGGTAAAAATTGAGGATGAAATTCCAGCTGGATTAGAGTTTGTAGAAGGAAGCGAAAAGGCTGAAGGTGAAGAGCCAAAACCAGTGGAGTTGAAAGTAGAAAATGGTAAGGTAATGGCAAAGTATTCAGAGATTATGGATACGAAAGAAAGAAGTATCGTCTTTAAAGTGAAGGTGAAAGATTCAGTTGCAATAGGTAAAGACATTACAAATAAAGCGATTATCCATGTTGATGATCCGAACCATCCAGTAATTGATCCGACAGCAAAAATTACACCGCAATATAAAGACGGTAAAATTGCTGCTCATAAAAAGGTGAATAATCATAAACCGAAGCTAGGGGAAGAAATCGAATACCGAATTTCATTTAATAATACGGTGAAAGATGGAAAGCTGGCAGAGGTAAAAATTGAGGATGAAATTCCGTCTGGTTTAGAGTATGTGAAAAATAGTCTAAAAGCAGAAGGTGATAAGCCAGCCCCAGTAGAGTTGAAAGAAGAAGCTGGTAAGGTTAGTGCGAAGTATGAAAATATCACTGACGTGAAAGAAAGAAGTATTATCTTTAAAGTGAAGGTGAAAGATTCTGTTGAAGTGGACAAAGTAATTGTAAATAAAGCAATTGTTGATGATACAAAAAATCCACCAGAGCGACCGGAAGTAGATATTACACCGCAGCATAAAGACGGTAAAATTAAAGCTGATAAAAAGGTAAATAAAAAAGATCCAAAGCTAGGAGAAGAAGTAGAGTACCGAATTAGTTTTAAAAATACGGTAGAAAACGGAAAACTAGCAGAAGTGAAAATTGAGGATGAAATTCCGTCTGGTTTAGAGTATGTGAAGGATAGTTTAAAATCAGAAGGTAATGAGCCAGCGCCAGTAGAGTTAAAAGAAGAAGCTGGGAAAATTACAGCGAAGTATGAAAATATTACTGATACAGCTGAGCGTAGTATTAGCTTTAAAGTGAAAGTAACGGAAGTAGCAAAAGTCGGTAAGAAAATCGTGAATACGGCAATTGTGGATGATGACAATCCGAAGAATCCTCCGCAAAAACCAGAAGCGATTATTACGCCGGAGTATAAGGACGGAAAACTAAAAGCTGAGAAAACAGTAAATAATCCAGCTCCAAAATTAGGAGAAGAAGTAGAGTATCGAATTACTTTCCGTAACGTAGTAGAGCATGGAAAAGTAGCGAAGGTGAAGATTAAGGATGAATTACCAACTGGCTTAGAGTTTGTAGAAGGTAGTGAAAGAGCCGAGGGAGAGAATCCGAAACCGTTGTATGTGAAAGTGAAAAACGGAATCGTCCTTGCGGAATATCCAGAAATTACGGATATGAAAGAAAGAAGTATCGTCTTTAAAGTGAAAGTGAAAGAAAAAGCTAAAGTAGGCGAAGAGATTGTGAACAAGGCGATTGTGGAAGATACAATAAATCCACCAGAGCAACCGAATATCTCTATTCAGCCTCAATATAAAGATGGTGCATTACAAGTAGAAAAAACAGTAAGTAATCATGAACCAAAGTTAGGAGAAGAAGTAGAATATCGAATTAGCTTTGAAAATACGGTAGAGAACGGAAAACTAACTGAGGTAAAGGTAGAAGATGAAATTCCAGCCGGTTTAGAATACGTACAAGATAGTATAAAGTCTGATGGGCCGGAACCACATCCGGTGGAACTTAAAGTAGAGAATGGAAAAGTAACAGCAAAGTATCCAGAAATTACGGATACGAAAAAAAGAAGTATCATCTTTAAAGCGAAAGTACAAGAAACGGTACAAGTAGGAAAAGAAATTATAAACAAGGCGGTTGTGGATGATAATAATCCGACAAATCCACCGATTGAGTCACTTGTACCAATTACACCGCAATATAAAGATGGGAAACTAGAGGCAAGGAAAGAAGTAAGTAATCATGAACCAAAGCTAGGGGAAGAAATCGAATATCGAATTACTTTTAACGGCATAGTAGATGGCGGGAAGTTAGTTGATGTAAAGATTGAAGATGAAATTCCGTCTGGTTTAGAGTATGTGAAAGATAGTCTGAAGGCTGTAGGTGATAAGCCTGTACCAACAGAACTTAAAGTTGAAAATGGAAAAGTAACAGTGAAGTATCCAGAAATTACGGATACGAAAGAAAGAAGTATCATCTTTAAAGTAAAGGTAAAAGAATCAGTAAAAGTTGGAGAGGAAATAACAAATAAAGCGATTATTCACGTAGATGATCCAAATCATCCAGTTATGGAACCGACAGCGACAATAAAGCCACAATATAAAGATGGTAAGGTAAAAGCAACGAAGACAGTAAGTAATAAAGAACCGAAGCTAGGAGAAGAAATCGAATACCGAATTAGCTTTGAAAATACGGTAGAAAACGGAAAAATAGCAGAGGTAAAGATAGAAGATGAAATTCCAGCCGGTTTAGAGTACGTGCAAGATAGTATTCGATTTGAAGGGGCTGAACCAAATCCAGTAGAGTTAAAAATGGAGTTTGGAAAAGTAATAGCGAAGTATCTAGAAATTACAGATACAAAAGAACGTAGTATTATTTTTAAAGCGAAGGTAAAAGCAGCATCAAGTAAAGGGATAACAAATAGAGCGATAGTGGACGATAGAATAAATCCACCACTTGAGCCTACAGTTACAATTTTACCGAAAACAAAAGAAGATTTTAAGATACCAGAAGATCCGAAAGAACCGAAAGAACCAGAAGTGAAACCGGAAGATCCGAAAGAACCGAAAGAACCGAAAGAACCGAAAGAACCGAAAGAACCGAAAGAACCGAAAGATCCGAAAGATCCGAAAGAACCAGAAGTGAAACCGGAAGATCCGAAAGAGCCGAAGGAACCAGAAGTGAAACCGGAAGACCCGAAAGAACCGAAGGACCCAGAAGTGAAACCGGAAGATCCGAAAGAACCGAAGGAGCCAGAAGTGAAACCGGAGGACCCGAAAGAACCGAAGGAGCCAGAAGTGAAACCGGAAGATCCGAAAGAACCGAAGGAACCAGAAGTGAAACCGGAAGATCCGAAAGAACCGAAGGAACCAGAAGTGAAACCGGAAGATCCGAAAGAACCGAAGGAGCCAGAAGTGAAACCGGAAGATCCGAAAGAACCGAAGGAACCAGAAGTGAAACCGGAAGATCCGAAAGAACCGAAGGAACCAGAAGTGAAACCGGAAGATCCGAAAGAACCGAAGGAACCAGAAGTGAAACCGGAAGACCCGAAAGAACCGAAGGAGCCAGAAGTGAAACCGGAAGACCCGAAAGATCTGAAGAAACCGGAAGTAAGACTTGAAAAGTTAATTAAAGAACCACAAGTAAAAACAGAAAGAGAATTACCGAAAACAGGGGCAGCGTCTCCATGGATGATGTCAGTTGGTGCGGGAATTTCATTCTTAGTTGGCGGAGTATTATTCGTATTAGGTAGAAGAAGAAAACAATAATTTTTTTAGACGAAAAGCACACTGAGTTCGATAGTTTATCGAATTCAGTGTGCTTTCGTGGTATATAAAATAAAAGCTCCTTCCGCGTATGGAAGGAGCTTTTATTTTATATATTAAAACATGCTTGAGCTATGCATCGGTTGAAGTTTTGCATTTGGATCGAAGTAAGCTTTTGCATTGTTTACTGCTGTCGGTGCTTCGCCAAATCCACAAGCGATAAGTTTTACTTTTCCTTCATATGTACAAATGTCACCAGCAGCGTAAATGCCAGGAATATTTGTTTCCATTTTTGAATTCACAAGGATGCTATTTTTTTGTATATCTAAGCCCCAGTTTTTAATTGGGCCAAGAGAGGAAACGAAGCCGTAGTTTACAATTACATCATCAACATCGATGATAACTTTTTCTTCAGTTTTTACGTGCTGAAGAACGACTTGTTCAATTTTGTCATCACCAACGAGTTCAACTGGAACATACGGTGTACTTACTTCTGCACGAGAATTCATTAAGTTTTCAACGCTATGTTCATGTGCACGGAATTTATCACGGCGATGAACGATTGTAACTTTGTCAGCGATCGGTTCTAACATCATCGTCCAGTCTACTGCTGAGTCGCCACCGCCAAATACTACGACGCGCTTGCCAGCAAATTTATTCATATCATCAACGAAATAATGTAAGTTTTTCTTTTCGTATTTTGCTGTACCTTCTAATTCTAAGCGGCGTGGTTGGAAAGCACCATTGCCGGCAGTAATAATGACTGATTTAGAATAGTGAGTTTGTTTATTCGTAACAAGTTTAAATATACCATCAGCTTGTCTTTCAAGCGTATCAACCGCTTCTTCTAAGCAAACGGTTGGATCAAATTTCTTCATTTGCTCTTTTAAGTTATCAACTAACTCTTGTGCACGCACTTTCGGGAAACCAGCTACATCATAAATGTATTTTTCAGGGTAGAGTGCTGATAATTGTCCTCCAAGTTGAGGTAGGCTTTCAATGATTTTTACACTTGCTTGTCTCATCCCGCCATAAAATGCTGTGAATAGTCCTGTTGGACCACCACCAATAATTGTTATGTCGTAAACTTTTTGATTTTCTGCCACTTTCATTCCCCCTATAGATGGAATTTTGATATTGATTTCATATATTGTTCATATGTACACGAAAATCCTGCAAATGATGACACTTTCAAATAAATGATAGCATATTTGAGTTCATAATACTTCTGAAAACGACTGAATTGTGTGTAAGTTTTCGCATAGATGCTTTTTGTATTGTATAAAATATACAGAAAGGAAAATACATGAAAAAAAGGCTGAAAAACCCTTGAAAACGCTATGTTATTTTAAAATATTGATAATTCTCCAGAAGCTTGAATTCTGGAATAAAACCGACTAATATAGGGAAGTATTATGTTAAATTTCTATGACAAAATTCGTACGATTTTTTGACTGCGTTTTGTTATGATATAGAATGTGATAAATTCCACATTCTTGACAAATAGAGTTTTTAGTACTTGGTATTATTTCTCATTACTATTATATAAAGAAAAGGGTTGTGATTTGGTGAAGACTCCAAAAATCGTAGTTTTAGGTGCAGGTTATGGCGGGATGATTACGACTGTTCGTCTGCAAAAAGCATTATCTGTAAATGAAGCTGAAATTACGTTAGTAAACAACAACAGCTATCACTACCAAGCGACTTGGTTACACGAGAGCGCAGCTGGTACATTACAAGATGAAAAAATCTGTCTAGATATTCAAGACGTTATTGATACAAATAAAGTGAACTTTGTACAAGACACAGTAGTAGAAATTAAAGCTGCTGAAAAACGTATTATCTTAAAAGACGGCGAGTTAGAGTATGACTACTTAGTAATCGGTCTTGGTTTCGAATCAGAAACATTCGGAATTACAGGATTAAAAGAGCATGCATTCTCAATCGCTAACATTAATGCAACTCGTGAAATTCGTGAGCATATGGAAGCTAGTTTCGCTAAATATGCAGATGAAAAGCGCGATGAGTTAGTAACAATCGTTGTTGGTGGTGCTGGATTTACTGGTATCGAGTACGTAGGTGAGCTTGCAAACCGTGTTCCTGAACTTTGCAAACAGTACAATGTACCACGTGAAAAAGCACGTATCATCTGTGTAGAAGCTGCTCCAACAGCACTTCCAGGTTTCGATCCAGCATTAGTAGAATATGCTGTAAAACAACTTGAGAAAAAAGGCGTAGAATTCCGCATCGGTACAGCAATTAAAGAAGCAACTGAAGAAGGTATTATTGTTGCAAATGGTGATGATACTGAATTAATTAAGTCTGAAACAGTAGTTTGGGCTGCAGGTGTTCGTGGTAATGGTATTGTGGAAGAGTCTGGCTTTGAAGCAATGCGCGGACGTGTAAAAGTTGATGAGTACATGCACGCTCCAGGATACGAAGAGGTATTCATGGTTGGTGATGCAGCGTTAATCATTAACGAAGAAATTAACCGTCCTTATCCACCAACAGCACAAATTGCAATTCAACAAGGTTACAATATTGCACACAACTTAACTGTATTAGTTCGTGGCAAGGGCGAAATGAAAAAATTCGCATTCGATAATAAAGGATCTGTATGTTCTTTAGGTCATGACGATGCAATGGGCGTTGTTATGGGTAAAAAGTTAACAGGTTGGAAAGCTTCCTTCATGAAGAAAGTAATCGATAACCGCTACTTATTCTTATTAGGTGGACCTTTATTAGTTCTTAAAAAAGGTAAATTAAAGTTCTTTTAATATATAGTAGAAAAAGCAGAAACGGCTAAGCGCCGTTTCTGCTTTTTTTCATATAATACATGTTTTCGATATAACAATAGAAAGATGGGAGAAATGTTTTATTTGAACATTGCCGTATCATGAAATGGATGAATCCAATGTTTTATTTTCTTCATAATTACATTTCTGCATCTTGATATTTTTTTGTTAACAGTATATCGACAAAATGGGTTTTTTCACTTTTTGAAAAAAGGAAATTTCACAGCGAATTAAAAAGTATAGTATAATATATAGAAAAGAAAGAATATTCTGTCCGTTAGGATGGAGGAGGATGCATCATGGGGAAGCGCGGGAAAGTATGGTTAGCTGTTAGTGGCTTAGTAGCTACAAAAGATGGCAGGTGGCTATTCGTTAAGAAGAAATACAGTGGATTAAAAGGGAAATGGTCTTTACCGGCTGGTTTTGTAAATGAAGGTGAGACAGTTGATGAAGCTGTGAAACGCGAAGTGTTAGAAGAGACAGGCATTGTCGCTCATGTGAAGGGGATCATTGGTGTTCGATCGGGTGTTATTCGTGATGAAATTAGTGATAATATGATTATTTTCCTTTTGGAGCCTGAAGGAGAAAATATTATTGTACAGGAGAAAGAATTGTCTGAAGTGGCGTTCTTACATCCAGATAAGATTGCGGACGATCCGAATACGTCTGTACTTATTAAATATTTGTTAGAAGGAAGATCAGAACTACATCTTGAAGTGGACAAAACATTAAATCCAGGAGAACCATTTGGTTATACAGCCTATCACGTATTTACGGCACGTGCGAAGGAGAGGGAGAAAGAGTGAGTATACCGGTACTACTTATTTCAATGATGTTATTTTTTATTTTGTTCTTTGGAATTGGATTTTTACTCAACATGATTTTGCGAGCTACTTGGGTAATGGTTATTGTGTATCCGATTGTTTGTATGCTTATTATTAATAAAGCGAGTATGTGGGATTATTTTTCAAAACCGAAAGAAACATTTTCTTCATTTGGGACAAGTGTATCGCACTTAGGACAAGCAGACGTGTTTATTCTATCTACTGGATTAGTAGGGGCTGCTTTAGCAGGAGTCGTAATCAAGAAACTTCGGAAAAGCGGATATCAAATGTTTTAATCTCCAACTAAGTTGGAGATTATTTTTTGCATATTCCTTCATCGTATAGGGAATGATTAACGATGAAGGAGTGTGGAATATAAAAATGTTAAAACGATATTGTATTCGCATTATGATGACTTGTTTACTTGCATTTGCATTATGCGTAACATGGAAGGCTTTCACTGGAGTTTCTTTATTAGAGATTGTAAAGACATATGAAGGAATGAGTGCAAAAGAAGTACATGCAGCAGAAGTTAAGAGAAATGTTGCTCCGAGTAAAGAAGTGATAAATGCTTTAGAGCAGGCAAACGACTGGTCTAAATATCGTTCAATTGAAATGACTGCAACAGGTTATACATCGGGGATTGAGTCAACAGGTAAGAGGCCAGGGCATCCAGAGTATGGTATTACATATTCAGGTGTTAAAGTGAAAAGGGATTTATATTCCACAATTGCTGCGGACTTACGCGTATTCCCGATTGGAACGATTCTCTTCGTGCCAGGTTACGGGTATGGTGTAGTAGCTGATAAGGGCGGAGCAATAAAAGGAAACCGTCTTGATTTATATTATGATACGGTGAAAGATGTTTATAGCCAATGGGGTAAGAAAAAAGTAAATGTGTATGTAGTAAAAGTAGGAAAAGGTAAGTTTACAGAAGAAGAGTTAACGATGTTAAATCAAGAC
Source organism: Bacillus sp. PSXD-155 (assembly GCF_049310765.1). Taxonomy (NCBI): domain Bacteria; kingdom Bacillati; phylum Bacillota; class Bacilli; order Caryophanales; family Bacillaceae; genus Bacillus; species Bacillus sp. PSXD-155. The sequence continues at coordinate 230,684 of NZ_JBMOWC010000008.1, forward strand.
GAAACGATGCAAGTGTTTCGTGGTCAATATTTAAAGCAAAGATAGTCTAGTCGTAATTACGCTAGACTTTTTTTCTTGGCTTATTTCATAATAGAGGAGATTTTACACGTCATATAACTGTAGTTAGAATTGTCGCATTTTATCGAAAATAAAGTTATAATGGTGGTAGAGAAATTTAGGGGGTCTGAACATGTTTCAAGTACAAAAAGAATTAGCAGGTCACGAAGCAGTAATTGTCGCTTTATTTGAAGAAGAGAAAATGAGTAGTTTTGTACAAGAACTGGACAAAGCGTTTGAAGGACAATTACAAGTTTTACTAGAAGAGAAAGAATTATCTACGAAGAAAAAGGCCATTTCGAAAGTACATAGCTTAGGAAAAACAAATGTGAAACGGTATTACTTTGTTGGTTTAGGCAAGAAAGAGTCTTATACGACAGAAACGTTACGTGTGGCTCTTGGAAAAACGTTTAAAACACTACAAGCAGCAAAAGTACAAGATGCAGCAATCTTACTTGATTCTTTCGTAACAGAGAAATTAGACGCGATTGATGTCGCTCATATTGCAGCAGAGGTACAAGGCCTTGGTACATATGAATTAAAAACGTATAAATCAGATAAAAAGGATCGTGTAGAGTTAGAGAAGTTCACGGCTATTACAGCGGAAGATGCACAAGAAATTGAAGCCGCATTAACAGTTGGCTACGTACATGGACGTGCAACAAATTCAGCTCGTACACTTGTAAATATGCCGCCAAACGTATTAACAGCGACAAAGCTTGCTGAGTATGCTGTTGAGTTAGCGGAGAAGTATGATATGGACTATAAAGTTCTTGAAAAAGAAGAGATGGAAGATCTTGGTATGGGTGCGTTACTTGCAGTAAACCAAGGTAGTACAGAGCCACCCAAAATGATTGCTCTTATTTATAAAGGAAAAGAAGAGTGGACAGATGTCATTGGATTCGTTGGAAAAGGTATTACATACGATACAGGTGGTTATTCTTTAAAACCACGTGAAGGCATGGTTGGTATGAAAGGTGATATGGGCGGTGCAGCTGCTGTATTAGGTGCGATGGAAATTATCGGAGAACTGCGCCCAGAACAAAATGTGATCGCTGTTATTCCTTCAACTGATAACGTTGTAAGTGGTACGGCATTTAAGCCAGACGATGTAATCACATCTATGAGTGGAAAAACAATTGAAGTATTAAATACGGATGCAGAAGGTCGTCTAGCTTTAGCTGATGGTATTACGTATGCGAAAAAACTTGGCGCAAACTACCTTGTTGATGTTGCAACATTAACAGGCGGTGTAATTGTTGCACTTGGAAACCATACGACAGGCGCAATGACAAATAATGAAGAGTTGTTTGAGCAAGTACTAGAGGCCTCTATGGAAACAGATGAACCAATTTGGCAACTACCGATTTTTGATCGTGATAAAGAACGTGTGAGAAACAGTAAGTTTGCTGATTTAAATAACTCACCAGGCCGTGAAGGACATGCGGTTATGGCAGGTACATTCCTAGGCGAATTCGCTGAAGATACACCGTGGGTACACTTAGATATCGCTGGAACATCAGAAACAAAAGGCGCGCACGACTTAGGTCCAGCTGGAGCAACTGGTGCAATGGTACGTACACTTGCAACACTTGTGGAGCGTTTTGGAGAAGAATAATTTTTTGAAGAAAAGGCTGTCTCAAATTTTTGAGGCAGCCTTTTTTATTGGTATTTAATAGTTGATTTTCAATGTTATACTTATGTGAAATAATCTTTCCTGTATTAGAAGTAAATAACAATTGAATAGGGAGGGAAAGAAGAGAGTGACAAAAATAGAAGCACTCTTATTATTATGAGGGAAGGAACTTTATCTCAACAAAATATAGTTGTATTGTTTTTTAAACAGTTACGCCCGAAACAGTGGACTAAAAACTTGCTTGTATTTGCAGCGTTAGTCTTTTCAATAAAACAAGTATCTTTAACTATGGTGGCACAAGCTGCAATTTGTTTTGCGCTATTTTGTGCAATATCTGGCTGTGTCTATATTTTAAATGATTTTATGGATATTGAGGCAGATCGACAACACCCTGTTAAGCGATATCGACCGATGGCATCGGGGGCATTAAATCCGTACTTTGCTATTACGGCAGGTTGTGTTATTTTAGTAGCGTCTTTAGTAGTTTCATATATATTAAATCCGTTGTTGTGCTTAGTATTAGCAGTCTATTTTATTTTAAATGTAGCGTATTCAATTCGTTTAAAACACGTTGTAATCATTGATATTTTAATTATTGCAGCTGGATTTGTTTTACGAGCATTGGCCGGTGGATTAGTTATTCAAGTGCCATTTACACCGTGGTTTTTATTATGTACATTATTACTGTCACTATTCTTGGCTATTAATAAAAGAAGACATGAATTAGTATTGTTACAGAATAATAAAGGTTCTCATAGAAAAGTATTAGAAAGTTATTCTCCTGCTTTGTTAGACCAATTAAGTACAATTGTTACATCGGCAACTATTGTAACTTATGCTATCTTTACTTTTAATGCAGGGAAAAGTATCTATTTAATGTGGACAATCCCATTTGTAATTTACGGGATTTTTCGTTATTTATATTTAGTTCACATGGAAGATAAAGGTGGAGAACCAGATAAAGTTTTATTAGAGGATCAGCATATTTTAATAACAGTGTTGTTATATGCGATAACAGTTATTATTATACTATTGAACTTTTAATTACTCTATTCGGGTTTGTTAAAACGTTTAAGAGGAGTGTCTTAAACGTTTTTTATTTGGAATAAAACATTTTTTGAATATAAACAGTTAAGGAGTATAGAGATGCAACAATTTTTAATGATTATTTTATCAGTTGGTATGGGAGTTGTAGGGCAAATTTTATTAAAATTTGGTGCAATGAAATCACAAAGTTCAGCGGCTGTAGGTATTATGAATTTCATTAACGTACCGAACTTTTTCGGACTAGCTTTTTACGGTTTAAGTGCATTATTATGGATGATTGTGCTGAGAAAGGTTGATTTAAGTTATGCATACCCAATGGTGAGTTTCGGATATGTATTTGTTATTATTGCGTCAGCATTATTATTTGGTGAAACAATCAATTTCATGAAAATTGCTGGAATGGTATGTATAGTAGCTGGCATCTTATTTATTGCAAAATCATAGGAGGTAAAGCAATGGGAACATATTTATATTGTATACTTCCATTTATAGCTTGGGTAGCTTCGGGAGTATTGAAATTTTTAGTGAATTATCTTCGTTCTGGAAAAGATGCTTTTCGTTTAGTTGGAAATGGTGGATTTCCTAGTACGCATACAACGATTTTATCAAGTATGGTCATGACAATAGGGTTTCATGAAGGGTTTAATACACCGATGTTTGGAATCGGGATGGCAATTTTAACAATTGTTATCATTGATGCCACAGGACTTCGCCGTACAGTTGGTAAACATGCAAGAATGTTGAATAAACATATAAGTTCGGAAGAAGAAAAATTAAGAGAGCGTCAAGGACATCATTGGCATGAGATTTTTGGTGGACTTGTGTTAGGAACAGTTATTGGGTACGTGGCACATCTAATTATGTTATTTCTACCGTAGAGAGGAGAAGAAGTATTGAATATTTGGAATGGTTATAAAGGAAAGGGGATATTAGCCCTTGTCCTTTTCATTTTTTATTGGTCATTTTATTTTTTTATCGGTTGGAAAATGGATACTCACTCTAAGCTTCTTAATGAAGCGTGGGTGGTTGATACCTATTTTTCTTTTGATCAAGGGTATTATATCATCTCCTTTTTTCTTGAAAAAGTAGATATAGCAGCGGCGACCTGGTTCCGACATCCATTCCTTTATTATTTTATTCAACAATTCATGTGGATGCTGGAGACAGTAAAAGTAGGGAATATTGTACATGGTATTATATTCATTCAAACGTTTTTAAGTGCGCTCAGTGTAGTGATGATTTATACATTATGCTGTAAAATTTGTAAGAATACGATTGTTTCTTTTTTACTAGCGGTCATGTATGGATTTTCAGCTACTATGTTAGTTATTACGTGGACACCAGAATCTTTTAGCTATGCAAATTTCACATTGGTACTTATGTGCTTTGTATGCTATCCATTTATTACAGGGGAAAAAGAAGCGAAAATAGGATTTAGTATTGCGAATGTATTGTTGGCAATAGGAATAACAGGGGTTACATTAACCAATTCGTTTATGTGGTTTTTAGGTAGTGTGATGAGTTATAAGAAACTACGGAAAAAAATTATTTGGACTGGTATTTCGATTGTTATTGTCGTGGTCCTGTTTGTATTAGTAATGAACGCAAATAATGTAGTTCTTATCGAAGGATTAAAGGGTAGTATGGACTTTGCTGCGCAAGGACAGAATTTTTCACCAGAATACGTTAAGCCATCAGGTATATTAGTATTTCATCTATTATTAGGATCTTCATTCATCTTTGGACCATTCTCGGAAGTTACTTTAAGACAAGGTGAGCAATTCGCACAATTAAATATGCTTCCATCGCATACTATGATCGGGTGGATTGTGATTGTATCTGTGTATGCTTTTATAATAGTAGCTGTATGGAAAAACTTTAGAACAGAGCCTTTCGTAAGGTTTTTAAGTTTCTGTTTACTATTTAATATTGTTTTACATGGAATTGTTGGTTTTGGGGCATCTGAAGCATTTATTTATGGCGCACATATGCTGTTTACAATACCGTTATTATTGGCATATGGTTTTAAAGTGATGAGACGTGTAAAAGTAGTTGCTTTATGTTTAATATTAATATTAATAATTATAAATAACTTTGAAAGTATGCTATATTTTTATCATTTTGCAGTCTCCAATTATTCTTTATAATAAAATAGATTTTTAATAAAAGGGTACTTTAGATAGGATTTCTAAAGTACCCTTTTTTACTATTTCTTAAAAATAGATAAAAAATAATAGCTGGAAGTGAAGCATTTTAGAAAAAATATAGTTGCTATGAAAGAGGTCTAAACATGTTTTGAGTACAACAAGAGTAGCAAACCATGAAGAGATAATTATTGTACTTAGACATCCCTGTGAGCGCATAATTTAAGGTCAGCTCGAGCAATGGTGTAGGTAATTCGTATACTTTTCGAGCATTTTGTAGAAGAATAATTTTTTGAAGAAAAAGCTGTCTCAAATTTTGGAGACAGCCTTTTTTATTGATGTGGTAGGTGTATTTGTTGGTAATTCGATATAACTTCATTTACTACCGCGCTGTTCAAAAAAGTGCTAAAAAGTGTTTATAAAGAAATCGTATACAAAATCCCATTTAAAGCAAAAGAAGTACGGCCCGTTTCTTCAGAGACAACTAATATAAGTGCATCACTCTTTTCTGATAAGCCTATTGCAGCTCTGTGACGTGTTCCTAGCTCAGGATCAACTTCTGTACTTTTCGTTAAAGGAAGAATATTAGCAGCTGAGACTATATGATTATTTTTTACGAGAACGGCACCGTCATGAAGAGGGTTACCTGGGTAAAATATTGATTCGAGTAATGGCGCAGTTAAATGAGCGTTTAATGTCGTTCCAGTTTGAATGAAAGCTTCAAGCGTCTCATTTCGTTCCACAACGATAAGAGCACCATGTTTTCTAGCGCTTAAATGTTGGATAGCTGTCGTAATAAAAGATGAACTTTCCGTATAAGGTGATAAATATGCCTGAATATAGTATGTAGCTGCCAATGTTTGTACATTTGCTAACATATGATGAATATCTTCCATTTTGCATAAAATACATTCGTCTTCTTTATCGATTGCGTTTCTCATAATCGATAGTTCTTTTTCAGCAATTTCAATCATTTGCTTTGTTTGTATTTTGAGCTCTTCTGACAAGCCCCATTCGTGCATAATCCTCATTCCCTTTAGTGGAGTATTTAACCATAGTGTATACAAATATTCCTAGTAAAATCCTGCTAGATTTTATAAAATATTGAGATACAGCATGTTTTTTTCATATAATAAAGGTATGACGAGCGAGAGGAGAGAGAAGAATGAATTGGAAACAAGAATTTAGTCGCTGGCTTTCTTACGCACAATTAGATGCAGAATTAAAAGAACAGCTAGAAAATATGAAGCAAGATGAGAAGAAAATCGAGGATAGCTTTTATAAAAATCTAGAGTTTGGCACAGGTGGTATGCGTGGTGAACTTGGTGCTGGTACGAACCGTTTAAACGTATATACAGTTCGTAAAGCAACAAAAGGATTAGCAAGCTTTATTGAAAAATTAGGTGAGGAAGCGAAAAAACGCGGTGTTGTTGTAGCCTATGATTCTCGTCATAAATCACCTGAGTTCGCAATGGAAGTTGCTGCTACACTTGGGGCACGCGGTATTACAACATATGTGTTTGAAAGCTTACGTCCAACGCCAGTACTTTCTTTCGCAGTTCGTCATTTATATACAGTAAGTGGAATCGTTCTTACGGCAAGCCATAATCCACCTGAATATAACGGATACAAAGTATACGGTGAAGATGGTGGACAGTTACCTCCAAAAGAAGCAGATGAGTTAATTAGCTACGTAAATGCAGTAGAAGATGAATTAACAGTTGAAGTCGCTGATGTAGAGCAATTAAAAGCTGACGGTTTATTACATATTATTGGACAAGAAGTAGATGATGCATATGCTGCAGAATTGAACAATGTCATCATTAATAAAGAAATGGTGCAAAAGGTCGGCAAAGACTTAAAAATCGTCTTTACACCATTACACGGAACATCAAATATTTCTGTACGCCGTGGTTTAAAAGAAGTTGGATTTACAGATGTAACAGTTGTAAAAGAGCAAGAGTTACCAGATCCCAACTTCTCTACAGTAAAATCACCGAACCCAGAAGAGCACGCAGCGTTTGAGTATGCCATTCGTGATGGTGAAAAGGTAGGCGCAGATGTATTAATCGCAACTGATCCTGACGCAGATCGTCTAGGTGTAGCAGTGCGTAATCATAATGGTGAGTTCCAAGTATTAACAGGAAACCAAACAGGTGCATTAATGCTTGATTACTTACTATCTCAAAAGAAAGAAAACGGAACGCTTCCGGAGAACGGTGTCGTATTAAAAACAATCGTAACGTCTGAGATTGGTCGTACAATTGCGAAAGCATACGGTTTAGATACAGTTGATACGTTAACTGGATTTAAATTTATCGGTGAGAAAATTAGGCAGTATGAAGAAAGCGGACAATATGAATTCCAATTCGGTTATGAGGAAAGCTATGGTTATTTAATCCGCCCATTCTGCCGTGATAAAGATGCAGTACAATCTGTCCTATTTGCATGTGAAGTAGCTGCATACTACAAATCACAAGGGAAAACGTTATATGACGGTCTATTAGAAGTATTTGAGAAGTACGGTTTCTTCCGTGAAGACCTTGTATCGTTAACGTTAAAAGGAAAAGATGGAGCTGAAAAAATCCAAGAGATGATGGCAACGTTCCGTGAGAATCCTCCGAAAGAAGTAGCGGGCTTAACAGTCGTAGCAGTGGAAGACTATAAAGCAAGCATCGTTACATCTTTACAAGATGGACATAAAGAAGAGATTCACTTACCGAAATCAAATGTGTTAAAATATCAATTAGAGGATGGTTCATGGTTCTGCCTACGTCCATCTGGAACTGAGCCGAAGATTAAGTTTTACTTTGGTGTAAAAGATAGTTCTTTACAAAATAGTGAACAAAAGTTACTTACTATTAAAGAAGACATTATGAATCGTTTATAATACAAAGTAATTTTAAGTAGTAAGGAACAAAAGGGAGCGAAATCTCCCTTTTGTTTTATGTAGGAAATAATTGCTATTGATTCCGACAGGAGAGAGGGTATTTTGTGATGAAAAAAGTAAGAAAAGCGATAATCCCAGCAGCTGGATTAGGAACACGTTTTTTACCAGCAACGAAAGCAATGCCGAAAGAAATGTTACCAATAGTAGATAAACCAACGATCCAATACATTGTAGAAGAAGCAGTGAAATCGGGTATCGAAGATATTATTATCGTTACTGGTAAAACAAAGCGTTCTATTGAAGATCATTTTGATAATGCATTTGAACTAGAACAAAACTTATTAGAGAAGAAAAAATATGAGTTGCTTGAAAAAGTACAAGCCTCTTCAAAAATGGTAGATATTCATTATATCCGTCAAAAAGAGCCGAAGGGACTAGGACATGCTGTTTGGTGTGCGCGTAAATTCATTGGTGATGAGCCGTTTGCAGTGTTACTAGGTGATGATATTGTCCAAGCTGAGAAACCGTGTTTACGTCAATTAATGGATGAGTATGAAAAAACACTTTCTTCTGTTATTGGTGTACAAACTGTTCCAGAGTCGGAAACACATCGCTATGGAATTATCGATCCATTAGAACAAGAAGGTCGTCGTTACCAAGTTCGCAATTTCGTTGAGAAACCAGCACAAGGTACAGCTCCTTCAAACTTAGCAATTATGGGCCGTTACATTTTAACGCCTGAAATCTTTATGTTCTTAGAACAGCAACATGTCGGTGCTGGTGGTGAAATTCAATTAACAGATGCAATCCAAAGCTTAAATGAAATCCAACGTGTATTTGCTTACGATTTCGAAGGAAAGCGCTACGACGTAGGTGAAAAGCTAGGATTCGTTCAAACGACAATTGAAATGGCCCTGCAACACCCAGAATTACGTGATGACATGGTTGTAATGATGAAGAAAATTTTAGAAGAACAAGTGAATCAAGAGTCTTAATTTATAGGTAAAGTCCCTTTTGGATGTACAGTAGAGATATGTAATTTACTGTGCAATCTAAAGGGGACTTTTTATGAAAAAAAGACACTCTAGAGAGAGTGTCTTTAATTAGAACTTAAGTTTTTATCGGTCGGCTTCAATTCATTAGCTTTTGATTTAATTTCATTAGAAATAGCGATATTAATATTTCCGGCAGATTTTTTGTATTCTTGAATTAATGTATTAACATTTTGATTAAATGTAATTAAACTACCGCTTGGAGATTGAGATTGTTCATTAAGTGCAGTCACAATACCATACATTTTTTTATATTCTTCATAGGTTTCTTTGTACTTACTTGGCTGTTCTTTTGCAGCCTCAGAGACCAACCTTAAATCTCTTCCCATGCCGTTATAAAATACATCTACAGCTACAACCATATGATCAATTTCTTTTTTCTTAGATCTAAGAGCAGTATTGAAATCACTTCGGTTATTTATTGCGTTTGACCATGTAGTTGAATACTCGGACAATACATATGATGCAGAGTATTCGAAAGTTTCTATGGTGTTATAAAAAGATGCTGCAGCCTTTAAGTAATCAGCTTCTTTTTTCTTTTGAACTTGAATAGCCTGATATTCTTCCTCTATATTCGTTACTTTTGATATAGTGAAGAGGAAAATAAGGATTGATATAACTGATGTAAGAAATAGTATTATAGATGTTATAAAAACTTTTTTTGCTGCTACTTTTCGTATTTTCTTAATTAATCCGATGATAATAAAGATTACAGCCGCGCATAAACTAATTATAGTAAGAAATAGCAAGAAGAATGCTATACCGTTTCCAAGCATATAGTTCATTCCTAACTCGCCGTTTCCATATAATGTATAACTTCTGTATATACATAGCATGAAAAGTAAAGATAGTACGCCTACACCTATTTTAATAAGTGTGTTTTTTGATAGTTTCACTGACTTTCCTCCAGAACATTGTTTTAATTAAATGTACAAAATATAAGATTTTCTGGACTATCATAACAAAATTTATTTTTAATATGTGTCGTATATTGTCGAAAATAAAAAATGAGTTATTTCAGTATACTGAAATAACTCATTTTTTTTATTATGAAATCGTCGAATGAGAATGCTGATAAGCAGAACGACGCACAGCATAGTATATGCGAGGGGCGATAATAGCACCGATAATTGTAAATGCAATATCTTTTACTGCAAACCACATCATAATCATCCAAGCAGCTTTATAGCTCATATTACCGCCCATAAAGAGATTGACTGCCCCGTACATGTAAGTAGTACCGATTATATAAGTTAAAATAATTCCTGTGAAAGAGGCAATCGCAAATGTAATGAATGTTGGTCTTTCTTTTTGTTCTACTAATTTTCCTGATACGTAAGCAACGATAATAAATGCGATAATAAAACCACCAGTAGGATCTAAAAGTGCTCCAAATCCAGCTTTGAAGTTAGCGAAAATTGGTGCGCCGGCTAAGCCAACGAGCATATATACAGTCATGGATAAGGCACCAAGTCTACTTCCAAGAAGAAGACCTGCTAAAATTGCGAAAAATGGTTGCATAGATAATGGGATGCCTGCTACTTGTAAGAAAGGTGCCCAAGATACAATATTTGCACCGATGGCCATAAGAGCAACGAACATGGCAGCTAATGCTAAATCTAAAACATGTAATCTTCTCATAATGTTAACCTCCTGTTGTTTTTAGGTTAACATTATCGTAGCTAAAATATTTACTTGTTGTCAATCAAAATATTTTGATAAGAAGGCTTTAAATAGTCTCTTAACAACGTATATGGAATACGAAATTGCGGAATTCCACTTGAATACGGAGCAATCTCATATAAAGGGAAATAAATGACGAGATTGTCTGGCTCTAAAAAGAAGTGAAACTTTTTCATACTCATTACCTTTTCAGTTGCATCAGGAAAATAAATACTTTCATTTTGTTTAATTTGTCTTACAATCTCTGCACGGATTACATCTTTATATTTATCTTTTTGTTGAAATAAATCGTCTAAGTGCAGTAGCTTTTTTTCTTTTAAATCAAATGTATTTGCCTTCCACGTATAAAGACCGTGTGCTCCGCCAGTATATTGATAGTAATTCACATATAGGCTAAGAAAAGGTGGTTTGTTTAAAGAGACTTTATAATCAACATTTGCTACGTACGGATGAAATGGTGTACTAGATCCTTCTGTCTCTTTATAGTATTTTTTTGCTTCTTTTTCTAATTTGTTTTTAAATTTGTCAGTGGATTTTTTGTAGTATAAATTGAGCTTATTTTGAAATGTAGAGTCAGAAAAGTTGTGAAAAGAAGGCCTATTTATTTGATATTCTATATAAGGTTTCTTACCTTTTTGCGTTACAGTCTTAACATCGATTGTCAGGTTAGATGCTTTGGCTGTTATTGCACAATTTGGTACAATAGTCAGCAAGGAGAACATAAGCAGTAATATACAAAATTTCTGTTTCATTTAGGTGAAGCCTCCTTATATAAGTGTTATAAGTAGTTTGAAAATAAATAGGTAAAATTATACATTTAATTAAAGCAAGAGAAGGAGGAAGCGATATGGCAAAAACTTTAATGGATTCACTTGGAATTGAGTTGTTAGAGATGACAGAAGATAAGGTGGTTGCTACGATGCCTGTTGATGAGCGTACGCATCAGCCATTTGGATTTTTACATGGCGGTGCATCGGTTGCATTAGCAGAAACAGTGGCAAGTGTTGGTTCATACAATTTAATTGATCAAGAAAAATGTATTTGTTTCGGATTAGAAATTAATGCAAACCACATTCGCTCAAAGAAAGATGGAATTGTAACAGCGATCGGAACACCGATACATAGAGGACAATCGACAATGGTTTGGGATGTTCGTATTATTGATGAAAATGATGATTTACTATGTATATCAAGATGTACAGTAGCAATTAAAGAAAAACGTGAAAAGTAAAAAAGAGGCGCTCTTATGAGCAGCCTCTTTTTCTTATAATTAGAACTGGATTTTCTTCTCTAAGAAACCTTTTAGTTCGCTAATTGGCATACGAACTTGTTCCATTGTATCACGGTCACGTACTGTAACAGCTTTGTCTTCAACTGAGTCGAAGTCGTATGTGATACAGAATGGTGTACCGATTTCGTCTTGACGACGGTAACGTTTACCGATAGAACCAGTTTCATCAAAGTCTACCATGAAGTCTTTAGCTAATTCTGCGAATACTTCAGTAGCACCTTCAGATAGCTTTTTAGATAATGGTAAGATAGCTGCTTTGTATGGTGCTAAAGCAGGGTGGAAACGAAGAACTGTACGAGAATCGTTTTCTAATTGCTCTTCTTCATATGCATCACATAAGAATGCTAATGTTACACGGTCTGCGCCTAAAGATGGCTCGATGCAGTATGGTACGTAACGCTCATTCGTTTGTGGATCGATATAGTTAAAGTCTTCGTTTGAGTGTTCCATGTGACGTTTTAAGTCGAAGTCTGTACGAGATGCAACGCCCCAAAGTTCGCCCCAACCGAATGGGAATTTGAATTCAATGTCAGTTGTTGCATTACTATAGTGAGATAACTCTTCTTCACCGTGGTCACGAAGACGCATGCTCTCTTCAGTCATACCAAGTGAAAGTAACCAGTTTTTACAAGTTTCACGCCAGAATGCGAACCACTCTAAATCTTCACCAGGCTTACAGAAGAATTCAAGTTCCATTTGTTCGAATTCACGTGTACGGAATGTGAAGTTACCAGGCGTGATTTCGTTACGGAAACTCTTACCGATTTGGCCAATACCAAATGGAAGCTTTTTACGCATAGAGCGTTGAACGTTTTTGAAGTTTACGAAAATACCTTGTGCTGTTTCAGGACGAAGGAAGATTTCGTTTGTGCTAGACTCTGTAACACCTTGGAATGTTTTGAACATTAAGTTGAACTGACGGATTTCAGTGAATTCTTCACTACCGCAATCAGGACATTTTACTTCATGTTCTTTCATTAAGTCAGCCATTTGGTCGAAAGTAAGACCATCAACAACCATTTCGATGCCTTTTGCATCTAAAGCATCCTCAATTAATTTGTCAGCACGGTGACGAGCTTTACATTTTTTACAGTCGATCATTGGATCGTTGAAGTTACCAACGTGACCAGAAGCGATCCAAGTTTTAGGGTTCATTAAAATAGCTGCGTCTAAACCAACGTTGTATGGAGATTCTTGAATGAATTTTTTCCACCAAGCTTTTTTAACGTTATTTTTTAATTCGATTCCAAGTGGACCGTAATCCCAAGTGTTTGCAAGACCACCGTAAATTTCAGAACCAGGGAAAACAAAACCGCGATGTTTCGCTAAGTTTACAACTTGTTCCATTGAATACATAAGAAAATCCTCCTTTTGAAAGTTAACGTATTGGCGATGACATACTCTGATACTTTGGAAACGAGCAGTATAGCTAAAAAGAACATAAAAAAACGCTCATCCCAAGGCTTATTTGCCTAGGGACGAGCGTTTGCCCGCGGTTCCACCCTAGTTGATACACAAAAGGTGCATCCACTTTATCATGTATTGCTCGGGACTGCCGTTTCCTTGCGGCTTCAGGCTTTCACTATCCCTGAATCGCTTTTTATGCAAGTACTTATAAGTCCGTCATCGCTACTTATATTAGTAATAATGAACATATTCTAACACGTTCTTTTTTAAATCTCAATAGAGGAACGCGTCTATCTATGATAGAGTCTCGCCTATTTTTTCATTATTTATTCCGTAATTTTCTTTAATATGCTTAATTGCTTCACGCTTACTTAATGGAGCGAGCTCGTTGTTTTGCACGTATTCCCAAACTACATCCGGATTTGTTTTTGCATATTCACGAAGGACCCAGCCAATCGCTTTTTGAATGAAAAATTCTTTTGAAGAATGTAGTTGTCCAATAATCCAGAAAAGAAGTTCTTCATCCATCTTTTGTTTATATTTCAGTTGGAATAAAATAGCGGCGCGTTGTAACCATATGTTATCTGATGCAATCCATTTTGGAATATAAGCAGAAATCAATTCTGGGTGTTTTAAAAAGATAGTACCTAAGAATGTAGGGACGATGCTATCGACAGAGTCCCACCAAGATTTTGTGACAATAAGTTTTTCTAAGAAGGGGATATGAGTTTCGTTTATATGCTTTTTATATTTTTGCATAATATCAAGTGCGGCCGCTTGGAATTCACGTTCTGGTAAGTCCCAAAGCTCACGTACGATAATTTGGAAGTCTTTTTTATCTGGGAGAGTATGTATTTGAATGACGTCTTTTAATAATTGGCGTCTTTCCGGTGTTTGAATACCTAGAAATGGGAAGTGATTTTTCATATAACGAGCCATAGGTTCTGCTTTTTCAGGATTTTTATGAGCTGTGAAATGCTCTTGTAATGCTTTTACAAATGGATGCATAAGTGTTTCTCCTCTCTTATTCTCTTTCTTCTCTTATTATACAAAGAGTTTGGATAAATTTTAAAACATAACTTGCAATGTAATGAAATATGTTGAAAGTAGAGAGGAGAGGATAAGATGGAGGATCAAGGCGTACTAGCAGGTTTCTTTGCTCTTAGTTTTGCGTTTATTCTTGTTATATTGATTTGGGCAATTATTTCATATTTGTTAACGGCTTTTGCACTTTATTCGATGGCGAAAAATGATGGTGCAACGGACGGGGTGCTTGCGTTTATTCCGTTTTTGAATAGTAAGACGTGGGGTGACTTAGCGAAAGATAAATTACCAGATTTTTTGAAAGAAGAAGCAGGGTGGAAAGTATTCGGTATATATGTTGCATGTTTCATTTTTAATTTCGTACCAATTATAAGTTTACTAGCAACAGCTGTATCGATTGTATTGTCTATTTATCTTATCTACGCTATTTTAGACAGATATGGAACGAACTCTATATTATTTACGATTATTCATGTAATCACATTTTCGGTGTTCTTACCGATTCATTTATTTATTATTCGAAATGAACCGGTGAGATATAAAGAGTAGATTTTTCGTTTTGTTGATAAGTCGATATATTTTAGATATAAGTAAAAAAGCGCCCTGATTATCAGAGCGCTCTTTTTACTACATAAGGTAGCGTAAATAAATATAAATGTGAGAAATGATTAATGAAACGATCATAATTGGGAAACCGACTTTTAGGAATTCCATGTAACTAAATTTATGTCCTTCGCGGCTCGCAATACCTGCAACGATTACGTTAGCAGAAGCTCCGATTAATGTTCCGTTTCCACCGAGACAAGCACCTAGTGCTAATGCCCACCATAATACATCGATTTGTGCGTCAGATGGTGATAAGCCTAGCCCGACTGCCATATCGTTAATAAGTGGAATCATTGTTGCAACGAATGGGATGTTATCAATTGTTGCAGAGGCGATACCAGATACCCATAAAATAAGGATGGATGCGTAAGAAATATCTCCGCCTGTTATACCAATTACTTTTTGAGCTAACATTTTAATAAGACCGATATCGATAAGTCCTCCAACAAGTACGAATAGCCCTGCGAAGAAGAAGATTGTTACCCACTCTACGCTTGCAAATACTTCTTCAATTTCATGCTCTTTCACACCAATTAACATAAGTACAGTAGCACCAGTTAAGGCAATGATAGCCGCATCAATATGGAAAATAGAATGAGTCATGAAACCTACAATCGTAAGTCCAAGCACCGTTAAAGATTTTTTCATTAATACTGGATCTTTAATGTATTGTTTTTCATCTAAGCTCATTAATTTTTTAACCTGTACAGGATCGGCAATTAATTGTTTACGGTACATGAAGTAAAGTATTGTTGCTGTAACTCCAATAATAATAATTACGATTGGTGCTAGATTCAATAGGAAAGCATTGAAGTCTAAATGCTTATTGGCAGAACCAATCATAATGTTAGGTGGATCACCAATTAATGTTGCCGTTCCCCCAATGTTTGAAAAAATAATTTCAGAAAGTAAATATGGAACAGGATTTACTTGCAGTATGCGCGTAATAGATAAAGTAACTGGAACAACAAGAAGTACAGTTGTAACGTTATCTAAAAATGCGGAGCCAAGCGCGGTAAGTAGGGAAAGGGAAATTAAAATTTTAATTGGATTTCCTTGTGCCCCTTTTGCTGCTTTAATGGCAACGTATTGGAAAACACCTGATTTACTCGTAATGTTCACCAAAATCATCATACCGATGAGTAGCGTAATCGTTCCCCATTCAATATGTTTCGTAAAGGCGTTATGTAAATCGACGACCCCCACAATTACCATGAATGCTGCACCAAGAAGTGCGATGACAGCGCGATTAATTTTTTCAGAAATAATAATGGCATATGTAATTAAAAAGACTGCGATAGCAAAATAATACTGCCAGTTAGCGAGTTCTTGCGTTGTTTCGTGCAAAAATCTCATCTCCTTTCATTCATTTTTCTTAGTGTGTCAAATATTAACTAGATGAAACACACATAACGTCATTATAAAGTAGAAAAACTGCGGATGTAAATGAAAGGAGGGATTTTGTCATATTTTCTGCATAGGTCATTTTTTCTTATTTTTTAAAATATTTGTGGGCATTTGACATATATATAAGATACATCCAATCTGAATATTTAAAATGGAATTAGCATTCGAGCTTGTTCGTGTAGGAGTGTCAAATAGAAAGGAATGATAAAAATGATAAGGAAGGGATCGTATGGATGAACAACGATTTTTATTTTTAGACTTTGAGTTTACGATGCCCCAGCATAGAAAGAAACCGAAAGGATTTTTTCCGGAAATTATTGAGGTAGGACTCGTTTCAGTTGCTGGCCGTAAGGTGGAAGATACGTATTCATCACATGTCAGGCCGAAAACATTTCCCTCTTTAACGGATCGATGTAAGAAGTTTTTAGGAATAAAACAAGAAGTCGTGGATAAAGGGATTTCATTTCCTGAACTCGTTAAGAAGCTTGCGGAATACGAAACGAAATGTAAACCGACAATTGTAACGTGGGGAAATATGGATATGAAAGTGCTGAAGCATAATTGTGAAATGGCAGGGATAGCTTTTCCATTCTTCGGACAGTGTCGTGATTTATCGCTTGAGTATAAGAAGTTTTTTGGAGAAAGAAATCAAACAGGATTATGGAAAGCAATTGAGGCGTACGGAAAAGTAGGGACAGGGAAGCATCATTGTGCGCTTGATGATGCGATGACGACGTACAATATTTTTAAACTAGTAGAAAAAGATAAAGAGTATTTAGTAAAACCAGCACCTCCAACATTAGGAGAACTCGTTGATTTTTCAAAAGTGTTAAAGAAAGTGAGCACACAGTAACGACCAAATTGCACATTATGTAATTTGGTCGTTTTGTTTTTTAAAGTTTGTAGTCTTTCTTTAACTGTTCTAATGTTTCTAGACTACGCTCTGCAAAAGGTGAATCATCTTCAGAAAATGAATTCATTTGGGTTTCTAATGCTAATTTTAGTGACTTGGTATAATCCGGAATTTCTCCTTCATATTTTTTCACCATTTGCTCTGGAATGTTCGTCTGTTCACGGAAAGCTAAAGCGCGTCTTTCATGGAAAAATGGTACGTCAGCTTGTTTTACGTTATGTAAGTCACCTTGCACCGGATGTTTTAAAACAGCTAATACTTTTACGACGTAACTGCCAGGGCGGCTATTTGTAACTTCGCCGATGTATTTGCCAGTTTTATAAATACCAGTAACGATTTCACCAATTTCAAATGTTTCTCTCATATTTTTCACCTCAAGTTTATAGTAAGGAAAGTAGGAGAAGGAGTCAAAGAAATCATTCACTTTCGGAACGCCCCCTTGAGAATATGGATAGGTTCCACTATAATTTAAAGTTATATAACAGAAAATTCTGATGTTTTACAAATCCTATAATAAGGAGTGTTCTATATGATGCCTTTATATTTTCCGGAAGATAAAACAGAATATATTATTCCAGGGATTGTTTGCGTGCTATTTATAATTGGTGCCGTTGCTACGTGGCGTATGTTCATTCGTGTATCAAAACGCGAAGCGGAGCGATTACAGAAAGTTGAAGAAAAACTATTAGCTGAAAAGAAACAGTAACGCATTTTTGTATGTTTCCCTCTATGCTCGGACAATCTAAGGGCAGAATATATTTTGGAGGGAATGGAATGAAGAAACGGCTTTTTTTCAGTTGTTGTTTATTATTTCTGATGGCAGGTTGTGACCAAGGAAAGCCGAAAGAAATTGAAGTGAAATTACATAATGCTTCAGGAGATGAAGTAGGGACTGCGAAAGTAGTGCAGCAAACAAGTGGCGTGAAAATTACGATTAAAGGAGAAGGTTTCACGCCAGGACCACACGGACTACATGTACATGAAATCGGAGAGTGTAAGGCACCTCGTTTTGAATCATCCGGGAATCATTTTAATCCTGATGATAAAAAACATGGTCTTCTTAATCCGAAGGGTGCAGAAAACGGTGATTTACCGAACGTAGTTGCAGATGGTTCTGGGAAGATTAAAGCGGAAATCGATGCACCTCACATCACACTTGAAGAAGGAAAAACGACGATTCATAGAAAAGATGGAGCGTCTATTATTATTACAGAAAACCCTGATGATGGTATGACACAACCGACAGGTAAATCAGGCGATCGAATTGCTTGTGGTGTAATTGTAAAAAAAGCAGCGGATATGAAGAAAAAGTAAAAGCTACCGTGCTGGTAGCTTTTTTTGTGTAGTATAAGTGAAAATATATCAGCGATTATTGGAATATATCGACCGTAACTTGAAATATATCGACTTACCGACAAAATATGACAAAGGAGTCTGTCCAAGAATGATTAGGGGACAGACTCCTCTATTATTATGAAAACGTATGACGCAGTCTGTTCAAAATTTCTTCTAAAACAGATCGTGGACAGCCGATGTTAATTCGAATATGTTCTTCGCCACCTAACCCGTATTTCTCACCAGGTTCAACGATGATTTTTCCTTTTTCCTCAAGTAATGCAGTACGCTCGTTTTGAGAAAGCTTTAGACGAGAACAATCAATCCATAATAAAAAGCTACCTTCTGGCTTCGTTACGGAAAGAGCAGGTATGTGAGTTTTAATATATTCACAAGCAAATTGAGCATTATCTTCTATATATAATCGAATTTCGTTTAACCAATCATTACATTCTGTATAGGCACTTTGCATCGCTGTGTAGGCAAAGATATTTAACCCGTGGAAGCCTTGTCTATATTGGATAGCTGTAAAGGCGTGACGGAGTTTTTCGTTTGGAATGATAATAATCGAAGCTTGTAATCCAGCGATATTAAATGTTTTACTTGGAGCCATACAAGTGATAGTGCGCTCTGCTAATTCTTCAGATAAGGAAGCGAACGGCGTATGTGTATGGTCTGCATAAATGATATCGGAATGAATTTCATCCGCGACAACGATAACGTCATATTTAGTACATAACAATCCGAGCTGCACAAGTTCCTCTTTCGTCCAAACGCGTCCGATTGGGTTATGAGGGCTACAAAGAAGCATGAGTTTGACACCTTGCTGAAACTGCTTTTCTAAATGCTCGAAGTCTATCACATATGTATCATTTTGTTTCTGTAATGGACTCACGCATAACTGCCTGTTGTTTGTTGTGACCATTTCGAAAAATGGAGGATAAATAGGTGGTTGTACGAGAACGGATTCGTTTTCTTTTGTGAAAGCCTGTATGCTCGTACTAAGAGCTGGAACGATCCCCGCGCTAAAAACAATCCATTCTTTTTGAATGTCCCAGTTATATTGTTTTTTTGTCCAGTTACAAATAATATCTCCAATATTTTCGGGAGGAAGTGTATAGCCGAAAATAGGATGCTCAATACGTTTCTTTAAAGCAGTTTGAATTTGTGTTGGTACTTCAAAATCCATATCAGCAATCCAAGCATGGATAAGTTCTTCGTTTTTATATGTATCCCATTTTATACTATGCGTTCCACGTCGATTGATTGCTTTATGAAATAGTTGCATACGTTTGCCCCCTTCTTCTGTAAAACCAATAAGTTATGAAAGTTCTCTCTCTTCTTATAGAATAGCTGATGTGATAGGATAAAGAAAAGTATTAAAAAGTGAAAAGGCGGGAAGCGAATGGGTACATATGAAAAGATGATAGAGGTTGTGAAGAATTGGGATCCGTTTCAAATGGGACCGGAGTTTTATGAAACAGAAGCGAGCGATGTTGTGAACGTCATAAGTGTGTTTGATGATCCAAAATACATCGCAAAGAAGATTCAACATATATACTTTATGTCTTTTGAGGAAGTACCTGCGCTTGAAAAATGTGAGAAATTAGCTGTGGAATTACTTGTAATAAAAGAAGGCGGAAGCTGTTCATTATAGGCTGTCGGAATTTCCGACGGCCTTTTTTATATTATCCCACTATTTGCCGGGGAGTAAGACCCCCACCTCAAAATTCAGCAGAAGCAAAGAAGTTAGGTGGGGGCTAATTAAAGTTTCACTTTATTGCGCAGAAAAAGCGATAATTTCTTCATAAACATGTTCAGGCTTTTCTTCAGGTAGTAAATGTCCTGTATTTTCGTAAGAAATAAATTTTGAATTCGGTAAATCTTTGTGTAGACGATGACCTACATGTACAGGGACGACGCGGTCTTTTTCACCCCAAATGAGTAGTGTAGGTGTTTCGATTTTTTGTAATTCAGTTGAAGATAAGTCACCTTCACGGTCTCGTATCATGCGAGTTAAAGCGGGAAATATACGGTCGTCATAAAAAGGAGCGGAGTAACCTTTTTTCATTTCATCGTCAATTAATGAGTGATCATGAACGACATTCATTAAGTTATGAACAATACCGCGTCTAATAATCCAGTTCTTTACGTATAAATGAAAGAACGGTAAATAAGAAGAGTATAGTAAAGGTAAGGTTGCGCGTGCTAAATAGCTAGAGCTGCATAGTAAAATCGTTTTTGAAATGAGTTCAGGACGTATACGGTTTACATAGAGAGAAATTTGCCCACCCATAGAGTGCCCAACTAATACAATGTTTGAGAGAGATAAATGTTCAATTAAATCAATAATAATCGTTGCTAAATTGTGATAAGAATACTTAAACAGATGAGACTTATCACTTTTTCCGAACGGTGGTAAATCAAGAGCAATCACTGTTCCTGCTTTCGATAGTAAGGGAATGAGACGACGGTAACTGAATGAGGAAGATAAAAAGCCGTGAACGAGTACGAAAGTAGGACGTTCTGTTTTGTTATCGTGTTCATACAATTCGTAATGAATAGTAGTGCCGCGAGTGGAAAAAGTGAAATAAGGACAAGTATATTCGTGATTCATTTTTTGTCACTCCATTGATTTTTGTTCATATCATCTCCAAGGAAGAAGAAAATATGTTAACAAAAAAAGGCAAGATGACGACGTCATCTTGCCTTTCGTTTATTCAGTATTACCCGCGAACAATATTAGGCGGTGTTTTTCCTTGTAATCCTGCAACTAAATTTTCAGCGGCGGTCATAGCCATTTGCTGCCTAGTTTTTAATGTTGCAGATCCGATGTGTGGTAAAGTTACAATATTTTGTAATGATAAGAGTGGATTATCTTTTTGAATCGGCTCTTGTGTAAATGTATCGATACCTGCTGCAAAGATTTTCTTTTCTGTTAAAGCATGGATTAACGCTTCTTCATCTACTGTTTTCCCGCGAGAAGCATTAATGAAGATTGCTGTTTCTTTCATTAATGAAAATTCCTTTTCTCCAATAAGGTGATATGTTTCATCTGTTAATGGAGTAAGAAGAACAATAAAGTCAGACTGCTTCAGTAGCGTTTGTAAATCACAATATGTAGCATCGAATTTTTGTTCAGCTTCTTCTTTACGACGGCGGTTATAGTAAAGAACATTCATATCAAATCCGAATTTTGCTCGTTTTGCAACGGCTTCTCCAATTCGGCCCATACCGATAATACCAATTGTGCTATGGTGTACATCTAGTCCGAAGTGTTCTTTTCCGATTTCAGCGTTCCATTCACCATTTTTCACGTAAGAATCGAGTTCGCAAACGCGGCGCCCAGCTGATAGCATAAGGGCGAAAACGAGATCAGCTACTGTATCATCTAATACGTATGGTGTATTCGTTCCGATAACATTTCGGTTTTTCATCGCTTGTAAATCAAAATTATCGTAACCGACAGAAATGTTGCTCACTACTTTTAAGTTAGGAGCCACTGTCAGTAATTCTTCATTAATAGCAGATCCGAAATTTAATAACCCATCTTTATCTTGTATTTTCTCTAATAGAACATCACGAGGTACTTTCTCATTTTGATCCCATTTTTCATAATCACAGTGTTCTGATAAATAGTTTTCTACAAATGTTGGAACTGGTTCAGCAATATAAACTTTTGGTTTCACGGTTCCATCCCCTTTCGCTTTATCACGCATTTTTCCGCTGATTAAAGTTTCACTTTATTTTGACATAATTCAATAGAAAAATCTTCTTTTCAAACTGGAAAGGGTATTTGTATAATTTAGACACAAACGAAAAGGAAGGATGATTTATATGGTGACAGAAAAAGAATTAGAATTATTAGCTTGTCTTGAAAAGAGTAGTCGATTATCTGTAGATACATTAGCGAAGCTGTTAAATATAGAGGTAGAAGAAGTAAAGAAGATGGTTGCGAGGTTAGAAAATGAAAAGATTATTGTGGATTATGTAACACATATTGATTGGACGAAGGTGAAAGAACATACAGGTTTAACGGCAATGATCGATGTGAAAGTTACGCCAAAGCATGGCGTTGGGTTTGATGCGGTTGCTGAACAAATTTATCGTTATTCAGAAGTGAAATCCGTTTATTTAATGTCAGGGACATATGATCTTTCTATTACATTAGAAGGGAAAACGATGGGAGAAGTAGCGATGTTTGTTTCTGAGAAATTAGCAACAATTGAATCTGTTGTTTCTACAACTACTCATTTCATTTTGAAGAAGTATAAACATGAGGGTGTTATTTATGAAAAAGACGATGATGATAAGCGAATTGTGGTGACACCATGAAGCAATTTGAACTATCTAGATCAGCAGAATCTTTAAAACCATCTGGTATTCGAAAATTTTTTGATTTAGCAGCAAATATGAAAGGTGTTATTTCCCTCGGGGTAGGAGAGCCGGATTTTGTTACACCTTGGAATGTAAGGCAAGCATGTATTCGTTCTTTGGAACAAGGGTATACGTCATATACAGCAAATGCAGGATTATTGGAGCTCCGTCAAGAAATAGCAAAGTATCTAAAAAAACAATTTGCAGTATCTTATGATCCAAGTGATGAAATCATTGTTACAGTTGGAGCGAGCCAGGCGTTAGATGTAGCGATGCGCGCCATTATAAATCCTGATGATGAAGTGCTCATTATTGAACCGAGCTTCGTTTCTTATGCACCACTTGTGACATTAGCTGGAGGAGTTCCGGTTCCTGTGGCGACTACGTTAGAAAACGAGTTTAAAGTACAACCAGAACAAATTGAAGCAGCTATTACAGCGAAAACAAAGGCAATTTTGCTTTGTTCACCAAATAACCCGACAGGTGCAATGCTAAATAAATCCGAGCTTGAAGAAATAGCAGTGATTGTTGAGAAGTACAATTTAATCGTATTATCTGATGAAATTTATGCAGAACTTGTATACGACGAAGTATATACAAGTTTCGCGAGTATTAAAAATATGCGTGAGCATACGATTTTAATTTCAGGATTTTCAAAAGGATTTGCGATGACAGGATGGCGCCTCGGTATGATTGCATCTCCTGTTCAATTTTCAGAATTAATGCTCAAAATCCATCAGTATTCAATGATGTGTGCACCGACGATGTCTCAGTTTGCAGCACTTGAGGCGTTACGTGCAGGGAACGATGAAGTAATTCGAATGAGAGATAGCTATAAGAAGCGTCGTAACTTCATGACGACATCTTTCAATGAAATGGGCTTAACGTGTCATGTGCCGGGCGGAGCATTTTATGTTTTTCCTTCTATATCTTCAACCGGATTATCTTCAGCGGAATTTGCAGAACAGTTATTGTTGGAAGAAAAAGTGGCCGTTGTCCCTGGTAGCGTATTTGGCGAAAGTGGTGAAGGATTTATTCGTTGTTCATATGCGACGTCGCTTGAACAACTTATGGAAGCGATGAAGAGAATGGAACGATTTGTAGAAAATAAAAAAAGGACAAAACGTAATACGCTTTGTCCATAAAAGGGGGGGAATACTAGAAAGCCATGTGTTAGTAGTCTATCCCAATATTGGAGAATTATACTTCTTTAAGGGAAATTTTTCATGAATTTTGAATGAGTTCTGTCATAGTGGTATAATTTACTAATATAAGGTATACGCATTCTAGATATCATTATCTAGAATGCGTACTAACCAATCGGATATTTAAAATAAATATATCTGCTTTGCTCTCTATAATTGTAGAGAGAATGGTAAACGTATGGGAGTGTTTCATATGTCAGAACAATATACAACAGGAGTGGTTGTAACAGGGAAAGTGACTGGAATTCAAGATTACGGTGCATTTGTAGCGTTAGATGCAGAAACACAAGGACTTGTGCATATATCTGAAATTACAAATGGATATGTAAAGGATATTCATGACTTTTTAAAAGTCGGCGATACAGTAGAAGTAAAGGTACTTTCAATTGATGAAGAGCACAGAAAAATGAGTTTATCGTTAAAAGCGGCGAAAAGAAAACAAGGAAGGATTCTTATACCGAACCCATCTGAAAACGGATTTAATACGCTGCGAGAAAAGTTGGCAGAATGGATTGAAGAGTCCGAGTTAACAAAGTAAAAGAGGAACGCATATGAGCGTTCCTCTTTTACTTTATCTTATGATATATATTTGCAAATATGATTGCATGCAATCATATTCGTATGTCGGAGGTGAAAGGACATACTGATTATCGAATTTCGTTTGTTTCTGGGTGCGTACCAAGATTTTCAGATGGTTTAAACAGTAAACCAAGGTTGATAAGCCCAGATATACCAACGATGCCGTAAATAATACGTGCAAGAGCTGAATTTTGTCCGCCGAAAATGGCTGCTACTAAGTCAAACTGGAAAAATCCGATTAGTCCCCAGTTCACAGCGCCAATTACAGTAAAGACTAATGCGATACGTTGCAAAGTACTCATGAAAAAGCCCCCCTTAATTGTGAAGCATGAGCAAGCGATGAGTTAATTAACTCTTTTATAGAATGGGGTAGTTATGTTGTTTTTATACATAAAAAATGTTCGAAAGAGGATGTATATACATCTATACCGAAAAATGCGAATTTTTATGCAAAAAATGAACTTTTTCTAAAAAATATATATTGGTTACGTTTACAATGGTTGAATCGCTTGATTTACAACTTCAGTTTCGCTAAAGTGAATACAGAAATACATATCCATAATTGGAGGGAAAAAGATGAGTACACATGTAACGTTCGACTATTCTAAAGCGTTATCCTTCATCGGTGAACATGAAATCACTTATTTACGTGATGCAGTGAAAGTAACACATCATGCAATCCACGAAAAAACTGGAGCTGGGAACGATTTCCTTGGGTGGGTAGACCTTCCGCTTCAATATGACAAAGAAGAATTCGCTCGCATTCAAAAATGCGCAGAAAAAATTAAAAACGACTCTGACATTTTACTTGTTGTAGGTATTGGTGGTTCTTACCTAGGAGCACGCGCAGCAATCGAAATGTTAAGCCATTCTTTCTACAACACGCTATCTAAAGAACAACGTAAAACTCCACAAGTGCTATTTGTTGGACAAAACATTAGCTCCACTTACATGAAAGATTTAATGGACGTATTAGAAGGTAAAGACTTCTCTATTAACGTTATTTCCAAATCAGGTACAACAACAGAGCCAGCACTAGCATTCCGTATTTTCCGTAAGTTATTAGAAGAGAAGTATGGAAAAGAAGAAGCTCGCAAACGTATTTATGCAACTACAGATAAAGCACGTGGTGCATTAAAAACATTAGCTGATAACGAAGGTTACGAAACATTCGTTATTCCAGATGATGTTGGAGGACGTTTCTCTGTATTAACGCCAGTTGGTTTATTACCAATCGCAGTAAGTGGCTTAAATATTGAAGAGATGATGAAAGGTGCAGCTGCTGGTCATGATGACTTCGGAACATCAGAACTAGCAGAAAACCCAGCTTACCAATACGCAGTAGTTCGTAACGCTTTATACAATAAAGGAAAAACAATTGAAATGCTTGTTAACTATGAGCCAGCACTTCAATACTTCGCTGAGTGGTGGAAACAGTTATTTGGTGAAAGTGAAGGAAAAGATCAAAAAGGTATTTTCCCATCTTCAGCAAACTTCTCAACTGACTTACACTCATTAGGTCAATACGTTCAAGAA
This sequence comes from Bacillus sp. PSXD-155, assembly GCF_049310765.1. Taxonomy (NCBI): domain Bacteria; kingdom Bacillati; phylum Bacillota; class Bacilli; order Caryophanales; family Bacillaceae; genus Bacillus; species Bacillus sp. PSXD-155. The sequence continues at coordinate 256,893 of NZ_JBMOWC010000008.1, forward strand.
GGTCGTCGTGACTTATTTGAAACAGTTCTTAAAGTAGGTAAATCTACACATGAACTAACAATCGAATTAGAAGACAACGATTTAGACGGATTAAACTACCTTGCTGGTGAAACTGTAGACTTCGTAAACACAAAAGCATACGAAGGTACATTACTTGCACATAGCGACGGGGGAGTACCAAATTTAATCGTAAATATTCCTGAATTAAATGAGTACACATTCGGTTACCTTGTATACTTCTTCGAAAAAGCATGTGCGATGAGCGGCTACTTATTAGGCGTAAATCCATTTGACCAACCTGGCGTAGAAGCATACAAGAAAAACATGTTTGCTTTACTTGGTAAACCAGGATTTGAAGAATTAAAAGCAGAATTAGAAGAGCGTTTAAAATAATAAAAAGCGACCGGATTCCGGTCGCTTTTTATTATTTTATCGAAAAGTCCATCAGTATATTCAAACTAGAGTGGGTATGCTAAAGGAAAAGTCTTGGAGGGATGGACTTGATTCCGATTCAATCAAATTTAGAAGGACGTACATATGCGTTATATAAATTAGAAGAGGTTATGAAACCACTTGGATATAGTATTGGTGGTAATTGGGATTATGATAAAGGATGCTTCGATTACAAAATCGATGAAGAAGATGGGTATCAATTTTTACGAGTGCCGTTTACAGCAGTAGATGGTGAACTAGATGTACCTGGTGTAGTAGTCCGTCTTGAAACGCCGTATATTCTTTCGCACGTATATCAAGACGAACTAGATGATAATGTGAATACTTTAACCGCGGGAACGAGTGGGATGGATCAATTTGCTGAACCGAAAGATCCAGATGCAGAAGTGAAAAGAAAATATATCAATATTGGAAAAGTGCTCATGCGGGAACTAGAAAAACATTTTCTTAATGGTGAATAACAATGAGTACGTCGCTTTCGATAAGAATGAAAGTATGGACTGGGTTAATCATATATTGATCGTCGCGCTTTATACCTAGTAAGAGAATGTTTTGTTTTAAAAGGGTATAGCTACAATTTGCAAAGGTTTGTCCGGTGCAGGACGGAGAAAGCTCCATCAGTTGTAATTTATTATCAGAGATTTCATCGTAAAGTGAGAATAGTACACCTGAAATAGAAGGGAATAAAAGAGAAGCGGTAAATACATAACTCGTTAATTTATTTCCTTCTATAATTTCTGACGCGCCAGCTCTCGTTGCATTTTGAATTTGTTCAGTAGTAAGTAGTTCTGCGATGCAGTGAATGTTTGGATTGAGTCCTTTTGCAGTTAAAATATTTAAAATGGATTGTGTATCTGCTAAGCTTTCGTTCTTTTCTTTATCCGCTGTTATTAATATGGTGTGTGCCGTTTTAATATTAGCTTTTAATAAAGTTTGATCGTGGTGCGGACAACCTTTTATAAATTCTAAATGATGAAATGGTTTTGGGAGTAAAGAAAGTGTTTCATCAATTAAAACGATATCAAGGTTTGGTTGTAATACATGCATTTGCTTTACAACATGTTTTGCACGCTCATTCCAGCCAACGATAATCATATGACCGTTAGAGGTAGCGGCTTCTTCACCTTTAATTTTCATATATTGTTTACTGATCATCTCAGTAGCGAATAGAACCATATAATAAGAACAAAAGCCAGTTCCTAATAAAATAATACTTATACCTATTAGTTTTCCTATCGTTGTATGGGGAGCAAAGTCGCCATATCCAACTGTAAAAATGGTAACGATTGACCACCAAATTCCGTCAAACCATGTAGTGAAATGAGAGGGTTCTAATCTATGTATAAGAAAACCAGAAAAAGCAGTGAATACAATAATAAAACAAATTAAACGAAAAATAATGGAATCACGAAATGTATCTACTAAATTCGGACGGGATTTCAATAGTAAATTCCTCCTTGTTTTGCAGGACTACATTCATTGTTACCATTATAGAAAAAAGAAAAACTCTCTAATTAAAGAGAGTTTGTTTTATGCTACATACTTTCCACTTCAGTTTGTTGGACACTTTCAAGATGTTGAAGAGCATAGTAAACATCAGCAGTAGGTCTTTTTTGATCAATGGACAGTTTAAGATGTAAATAGTGAGAACCGTTTTCTAATGTTTTAAGCTTCATATTCTTAACTTTTATATCCATTTCCTTTATTTCTTCAATTACGATTGGGATATTGTCCATATTTCGTACAACAAGTTTCACAGCGATATCACGTTGACGAAATGACCTAGGGCCTACATATTTCATCGCGAGTGGTATAAGTTCGACACTAATCATAAGGAAACACATTCCGAAAATCGCCTCGATATAGAAACCAGCTCCAACGGCAATACCAATACCAGAAGCACCCCAGATCATAGCGGCAGTCGTGAGTCCTGCAATGCTATCGTTGCCTCTTCTTAAAATTACGCCAGCACCTAAAAAACCAATTCCTGATACAATTTGAGCGGCAAGTCGAAGTGGATCCATATTCATATGATCGGTATGTGGTAAGTTATAAGCTGCTTTAATAGAAACAATCGTTAGGAGGCAACTAATAATAGAAATAACTAAACACGTTTTTAAACCAAGTGGTTTCCGTTTTAATTCGCGTTCTAAACCAATGGCAAACCCTAAAATAGCCGAGAGACCTAGTTTGATTAATAAATCGGTATAGTCCATATATATTCCTCCTTGTATGATATGGTATATGAATAAAACGCTTAGTATAGAAAGAAACGTTTTTTGATAGAGTAACTTTATATAAAATATATGTAGGAATTACTCATACATGAAAGAGATATTTCGTTTAAGTATATGATATTAAAAAAGAAATGTGGGCAGTTTTAAAAAAAGTTTATAAAAGGTGTTGCATTTCATTTTTCACCATGATATATTAATAACCGTCGCTGATGCGGAAACGCAGAAAACGACAAAAAAAGAAATTGAAAAACTTAGTTGACATCGAAAAACGAAGATGTTAACATAAGGAAGTCGCAAATGAGCGACCAAGTAGTTCTTTGAAAACTGAACGAAACAAACAACGTGAAACGTCAATTTTTATTTTTAGATGCTAGACAAACTAACTTTATTGGAGAGTTTGATCCTGGCTCAGGATGAACGCTGGCGGCGTGCCTAATACATGCAAGTCGAGCGAATGGATTGAGAGCTTGCTCTCAAGAAGTTAGCGGCGGACGGGTGAGTAACACGTGGGTAACCTGCCCATAAGACTGGGATAACTCCGGGAAACCGGGGCTAATACCGGATAA